>PUNB01000259.1 GCA_003552565.1 Lentisphaerota bacterium | reverse complement strand
TCAGACTCGATCATTGCAGTGTGATGCCCAATTACGCCAAGCGCCGTTATCAATCCGGTCACGCCGACGGTTTTCAGGTGTCCAACTGTCGCGGCAAAATAGAGGTGGAAAGCTGCAAGTTTGAGGGGCTGATGGACGACCCTATAAACGTCCACGGTACCAGTGTCCTTATTGACAAGATTCAGACCGGCAACCGTCTGGTCTGCAGTTTCCAGCACCGCAGCAGTAAAGGTTTCGAATGGGCAAGGGAAGGTGATGAATTAGGTTTTATCAAGCGTGATTCAATGGCAACCGTCGCGACCGGGAAAGTCAGGTCTTTTACAAAGCTTGATACCGATCAGTTTATCCTTGATCTGGACACTGAGATTCCGGCTGGAGTAGAGACCGGAGATGCCTTGGAAAACCTGACTTGGACACCTGACTTTACCGTTCGGAACACCTGGTTCGGCAGTTGCCGGGCTCGGTCGCTGCTGGTATCCACCCCGGGTGAAGTACTGATAGAAAACAATGATTTCATTTCCAGCGGGGCGGCGATAGTGATCGCCGGTGATGCGGGCAACTGGTATGAATCCGGCGCGGTAAAGGATGTGTTTATTCGCGGAAACCGATTTCATCCCCATTGCCTGACCAATAAACATGGTTCCGGGGAGGGAGTAATAAGCATTGCACCGGTCATTCCGGAGATTGATCCCGCCAAGCCGTTCCATCGCAATATTAGCGTAATTGAAAATGTGTTTGACGTATTCGACTATTCAGTCTTGTACGCCTTGAGTGTTGACGGTCTAACATTCAGCCATAATATTATCAAGCACAACACTTACTATCAACCCTGGCTGGGGCGGAGGGCCATGCTGACGGTGGAAGCATGCAAAAACGTTGAAATTAAAGGTAATCTGATTGCCGATGATGTGCTGGGGAAAAATATTGAAATTATAAATACGGCGCCGGGCGAGGTGAAAACAGGTTCCGGGCAAGGTATAATTATTGAAGATGCTTAAGATGTAATAATGCGGAAGAGCGGTTATGAATAAATATCCGCCTTCACATCTTTTTTGAACGAAATCAGGTCAGATATGGAAGCCTTTAAGAGTATTGCAAAAAGAGACGGCATTGCTGATTATATGGAAATCGGCTCGGAAAATTTATTCAGAACGGGGCCTTATCTTCAGAATCTGTCGGCCACTGAAGTGACTGTCATGTGGATCACCCAGGAAAGATCTTTGGGTTGGGTTGAGTATGGAGAGGGCAGTCATTTACAGCACAAAGCGGTGGCTTATCAGGACGGTCTTGTCCAGATCAATAACAGAATTCATAAAATAAAATTGACCGGTCTTCAACCGGGAAAGAGTTACCGATACCGCATTTTATCCGCCGAAATCCGGGGCGGTGCCAGAGTTGATGAAAATTTACCGCCCGGTATCCCTATGGCCCATTTTCAGTTTGGGAAAACAGTTGTCAGCTCTGTTTATACCTTTACTACGCCGTCATTGGATGAGGATACGTTTGATATGATGATTTTCATGGATCTTCATGACCAGTATCAAGGTATTTCGCAATTGCTCGAAGGTTTGGCTGATCATGAAAAGGGTTTCGATCTAACTGTTTTTAACGGAGACATGTTCAGGTTAATGGAAAGCGAAGATCAGCTGATAAATCATTTTCTCCAGCCATGCGTGGAACTGTTTGCAAGAGAGAAACCGTTTTTGTTCGTCCGGGGAAATCATGAATTACGGGGGGCGTGGTCGCGGAAGCTTCTAAATTATTTTTCTTTGTCAAATGGAAAATCATATCATGCTTTTTCCCGGGGGCCGGCCAGACTCGTAGTTTTGGACGCCGGTGAAGATAAAGTCGACGAACATAGTGAACACCAGGGGCTGGTGGCCTCTGACATGTACCGGGAAGAACAACGGGAGTGGCTGGCCGGGGAAATACAGAAGAAAGAATTTATTGAAGCTCCTTTCCGAATAGTCTTTATCCACATTCCTCCTTGGCATGCTAAAAAAGATAGACATGGTTCTTCGCATTGCCGGAAAATGTTCGGCGACCTGCTGAATGAAGGGAATGTGGATTTGTTAATTGCCGGTCATACTCACGAGATGGGAATTTATGAAGCCGACGCGAAACATAATTTTCCTGTCTTGATTGGTGGCGGGCCGCATGTCGGTGAAAGAAGTGTAATTAAAATTTCCGTAACCACCAGTCAAATCAGAGCTGAAATGGTTCGGGATGACGGTCGATTGGCTGGCGAATTGACTCTTGAAAAATTAAAGGATTCAAAATGAACCATTCGGCTCCTAATATTATTTTGATCAATTGTGACGATCTCGGCTATGGCGACCTTGGTTGTTACGGTTCCTCAATCAATAAAACTCCGGCTCTGGACCAAATGTGCGCGGAAGGAATGAAATTCACCAACTTCTACATGGCCAGTCCGGTCTGCTCGCCCAGCCGGGGAGCGATGATGACCGGCTGCTATCCTTCCCGGATCGGATTCGGCGAATTCGACGGACACTGGGTATTGTTTCCTGGACAACCGTACGGGATTCATGAGGATGAAAAAACTTTACCGGGCCAGCTTCGAGACTTGGGTTATCGCACTAAGCTGGTTGGTAAATGGCATTGCGGGGATCAGCCGGAGTTTCTGCCGACGGCACGCGGATTCGACGAATACTACGGCCTTCCCTACAGCAACGACATGGGCCGCCAGGCCGGACGGGAAAACGCTCCGCCCCTGCCTTTGCTCCGAGACACCGAAGTTATTCAGGAACAGCCTAATCAACTGGGTTTGACTGAACGTTATACCGAAGAAGCTGTTCGCTTCATTCGTGACAACCGTGACCGGCCGTTTTTTCTGTACCTCGCTCATATGTATGTGCATTTGCCCTTGTTTGTGCCGAAACCTTTTCTTGATCAATCGGAGAACGGCGCTTATGGCGGAGCCGTCGAACATATCGACTGGACCGCCGGGGTGGTTCTGGATGAATTGAAAAGTCAGGGGCTGGATGAAAATACAATCGTCATTTTCACCAGCGATAACGGTTCGCGTGTCCGTGACGAAGGCGGAAGCAACGCCCCCTTGCGCGGGACTAAAGGAACAACCTGGGAAGGCGGAATGCGAGTGCCCTTTATCGTTCGCTGGCCTGGAAAAATTAAAGCGGGAAAAACTTGTACCGAACTGGCCGCGGCCATCGATCTGCTGCCCACTCTGGTCTCCTCCCTCGCAGGAGGAGAAAATTCCGCCGCTCGAAAAATTGACGGATACGATATGCATGATCTGCTGTTCCGGGAAGACGGAGCCAGCCCCCGCTCCTGTCTCTATTATTATATGCGGAACAATCTCGAAGCGGTTCGGGAAGGAGCTTGGAAACTGCATGTGCGCAAGGGGGATTCAATTCTGCGGGAGCTGTATAACCTGGAATCGGATCCGGGTGAAACGGAAAACTGTTATGACGCGCGGCCGGAAGTCGTCCGGCGGCTTGAACAGTTGCTCGAAAACGCTCGGAAGGAACTGGGCGATGAAGCAACAGGACGGCTCGGCGAGGGAGTGCGTCCCAAGGGAGAAGTCGCCAGTCCCACTCCGCTCACCCATTACCGCCAGGAACATCCCTACATAATTGCGATGTATGATCTTGCCGACAGCAAAGTCATGTCTGGATAACATAATGACAAATAAATAAACGTAATCGCGCTCCCGGGCATACTGAGGTGCGTCACGATCAGCGGCGGCTGTAACCTGTTGAAATTGCGGGCAATGGCGTCTCGCAGCAGATGGCTCATGAATCAATCAGGCGGGTGGGCAATGAAAAACAAATTATGAAAACTTTCCCAACAGTTAAATTTGCCAATTCTGATATTTATGTAACTCGCCTCATAAGCGGAGGTAATCCATTGTGCGGTTACTCTCATTACTCTACTGAATTAGATCAGAAGATGCTGGATTATTTTACTGATGAGCAGGTAGTAACTTATCTTCAGACTCTGGAGGCCTCGGGCATTAATACCATTCAGGCCCGGGGCGATTATCATCGGGTTTTGCATTGGCTGGAGCTTTTCCGACGTCGGGGTGGCAATCTGCATTGGGTAGCTCAGACCGCCTCGGAAATGCATAATGTTTTTCAGAATATTAAAATCATAGCGGCCGCCGAACCAATTGCTATTTACCACCACGGCTCGAGAACCGATAAATACTGGCTGGAAGGCAGAATTGAGAAGGTTAACGACTATCTCAAGTGTATCCGTGATACCGGTTTACAAGTGGGACTGGGAACTCATACTCCGGAAGTAATTGAATATGCCGAAGAAAAAGGCTGGGATATAGATTTTTATATGGCCTGCTTTTACAATATAAATCGCCAGCCGCGGGAAAGCGCTTTGGTAAACCCCGGGAAAAAAGCTTGTGCGAAAGAAGAATTTCTCCCTCAGGACCCGCCTCGGATGTGTGAAGTGATCCGGAATACTCGTAAAACCTGCCTCGCTTTTAAAATCCTGGCTGCTTCACGACAATGCGAAACCCAGCAAAAAGTGGCGGAAGCTTTCAGATTCGCCTTTGCCAACATAAAAAGTGAAGACGCTGTAGTGGTGGGCATGTTTCCTGAAGAACAGGATCAGATAAGTCTGAATGTACAGCATGCTCTCACCGCGCTTAACCTGAATGACGGGTGAAATATAAAGCACCCCAAATCTTTATAGGTAATCCGGTTTTCAACTGCCTCATTGTTGATGGCTTTAGGCGGGAAGATAGCACCCCCCTTTTTTCAGTAATGATAAAAAGGGTGAAAATGAAGTTAACTCAGGCATTCTATTTTCTTTTGTAGCGCAACCAGCTGAAGCCGGGGACTTCAGAAATTCGGCAATTCAAAACGCCGGCATTTTTGTCTGTCCATTTCTCTCCGCTGAGAATATCTTCCCAATCCAACGATTGATTTTCAAGGAACATAAGTGGTAATTCGCGTTGGTCTCGGCTGGCATGCAACTCACGAAAGACCAGTACATACCCTTCTCCAGTCGCTGAATCGTGGATCTGGAAACCAGTCCAGCTTTCGTCGCAGGGTTCGTCCCCGATGGGGAAAACAAAACCCTTTGCCATGGCCTCACGGTGTTTCCGCCAAGCCTGCATGATCCGCCGCGTTTCGTTTCGCGCTCGTTCCGCCAGGCAATGCGTTTCCTGGAAAAAAAGCGGTAATCCGACTGTTGCCATTAGCGTGCAATATGCGTATGAATAGGCGGAAGCATTGCTGATTTCAGGATCGACCTGATCCACATCCTGGATCGGAATTTCGATTTGATTGAGATTCAGGTAATGAGCTAAATGCCACGCATCGCGAAGGACCAGCCGCGGGGTGTAAGCGATGTAATGAACCCGTTTCGTGTCAAACTTAGCCTTGCGGTTTGAGGTATGCAGGCTGCCGTATTCCCTTGCGAAATAATAGCCGAGACGCGATTCTTTTTCTGTCACATCCCAACTGATGCTTAATCGATTATCAGTATATTTGACGGCCCGGTCTATTTTTTCCACTACCGATTCGAGGTCTTCCCTATTCAAAAAATTCAAGAAATCCACTTTCAGGCCGGTGAAACCACCTTCTTCAACATTACGTATGATTTGTTCCAATGAGACTCTCGCGCCTGGCAGCCAAAGGTGGAGGTTGACATCTGCTTTTTCCGCTTCTTCACGTATTTTTATCCATCCTTCAGGGAACCGCTCGGGATTCGGCCGCCAATCATGCTGGATTGAATTGTCGAGCCCAGCCAAAGGAAACTGCCAGCCGTCATCAATAGTGACTGTATCTATAGCCAAATCAGCACAGCTTTTTATTTCTTTCAGTACATTTTCCTGAGTAGCGGCTCTCCTTGCCTCGTCTCCCGGTTTACGGGTTCCCCAGGTGTTTGAGCGGCTGTAAACATTTTTTTCAGGTCGGGGATTGAAACAGGCGCGGTCAAAGCGTTTCAATGAGAGTTGTTTTTCCGCTTCTCCACCTTTGAACGGTACACACCAATTTGCCCAGCACCAGCAATATCGATCATGCGGTAACCAGGACTCCAGGGCAGCGTAAGAATTTCCTTTGAATCCGAGGCCTGTAATAAGAACTTTTTCTGGTTTGAGAACGAATTCTCCAGTGTCAATGCCGTCCTGATTGACGCATTTGTGAGATTCTTTAACAAAGATTATCCCGTGGTCATCCCGCTGAAGCGAAAGAAGATTCGCCCAGTCGTAAATTTCGCGTTTCTCTTCTGCAAGTGCGCCTGACCGGTTTTCGCATCGCATAATCGGCATATCATCGTGATTGCGATGTTGCGGATCATTGTAGTAACCAACAGCCTGACGCTCACAACTCGCGGTCGGCAGCGGCAGTGACTCCGCATACGATTCCAAAAGATGCGAGGTGATTTCCTCTCTCCCGAAAGGTCGCAATCCACGAATATTGAGCTGCGTACGAACGCCCGGCGCGTCCGGAAACATTTGTACGGTGTAACGGACTGCTATTTCAGAATCAGGGTATATGAATGCCGCGACTGCGATGAGGCAGGAAGCTGTCAAGGACGGATTTTCTACTTTATCAATGGATACTTTTTCAAGTTCCGCTCGGGATTGCGGCATGATAAGCTTATAAAGATACCAGTCGCAGTCGGTGTTACGCGGGTTCCTGGCGACCCAGTTTTTTTCTCCATTGGCGAGTCGCGCAGTGGCAAGACCTCGATCCGTCATCCGCCATTGTCTGACAAAAGAAGCGTTATGTACATTAAGATTTTCCCCATCCCAATGGATTTCAGCTTCTCCAAGCGTTACCGACTGCTTTTCTTGATTCATTTTTGACCTCTTAATTAATGGTTGAGCTTTTCATGAATCAGCCCGCCGCCGATGCTGCTTCATAAGGGAATTGAGACCCGCAATGCTGATTAGGAAAAAGAGGCGCGCCCCAATCTGAAAGCTTTTTTATTCATTTCCAAGTATTGCGGTTTGACTAAGTTCCGGATGGCTTCTTCCCAATTATTGTCAGGGATCGAGGTGAAACCGGCCATTGCTCCGAGCATGAGCAGGTTAAGGCATTTTTTACTGCCGATGTCAGCAAGCGCCTCCCGGTTGTCCAGCAAAAAAGCCTTCGATATGTTTTCAGCAAGCCATTTATCCAGGTTGTCCGGATATTCCATTGCTCCGCTTTCCACGGTTGACGGCAGTATTTTCATGTTATTAACCAGCAGCACACCCTCAGCCGCCAGATATTCCAGTTTACGAACCGCTTCACATAGTTCGAAAGCGACAATTATATCGGCGTTGTCGCGGGCGACAAGCGGTGAAGCGACCTGATTTCCAAACCTGATATGACATTCAACGCTGCCCCCTCTCTGGGCCATGCCGTGGATTTCACTTTCCTTAACGTCATAGCCCGCGAGTTTAGCCGCCTCCATAAGAACGCGACAGGCCAAAAGCACTCCCTGGCCGCCGACTCCGGTGATTATCACATTGGTCATATAAAGCTCCTTGTAATGAGACTAAAGGTTTCAGTGTTCAGGTGTCAGGACTTGACACAAGTCCTCCCTCCGAATATCCGGTCTGTCTCGCGCCGGCGGTCGGGCTTATGTGAGACTTCGCGGTTTCAGGTTTCAGTGTTCAGGTGTCAGGAAAACCCGAAACCCGACACCAGAAACCATTCAATGAGTCTCCCCCTCGGGGTATCCGGCGCGCTTTGCGCGCCGGCGGTCGAGCTTGTATAAAACAATGGATTCCTTGTTCGAAAAATTAAAAATTACAGATTACGCATTACATCAACCGATGTCCGCAGTCCTCTCCGAAGTCATTCGCCGCTGCCCCAGTTATCTACCCGGCGCAAAGGCCGTTCCTTCGTATTCCTCAGCCTTTATTCAGAATGCACGGACGCCGCGCAATCAGCACCGAGGGTTCGCGAGTTTCGACTTCTGTTTTAATTAATTTTTCCAGATCGTCCACGGCGAACGGGTCAAACAGTTCCACCCGGTCAACTCCGACCGCCCGGCATAATTCCGCCAGGTTCAACTCCCGGGTCGGTTCACCGGCCAAGGTCACACCGGTTCCAGGGTGTTCCTGGTGGCCGGTCATGGCGGTGGTTCGATTGTCAAGTATTATCACGGTTCCGGTGCCGTGATTGTACACCATGTCGATCAGCCCGGTAATGCCGGAATGGACGAAGGTCGAATCTCCAATCACGGCCACGGAGCGTCCGGCGCTTTCCGGATCGGCTTTCTCCATCCCTAGATGCATGCCGATCGAAGCGCCCATGCAAGTTTGAGTGTGCATGGAGTTATAGGGCGGCAGCGCTCCAAGAGTGTAACAGCCGATATCCCCGATGACGTTCAGATCAAGATTCTTCAATGCCTTGAAAACAGGAACGTGTGGACAGCCCTTGCAAAGCCGCGGCGGGCGAATCGGCAGCTTTTCAGGACAGACCGGCGGTTTATGACTGTCTTGCTTTTTCCCGAGTGCCTCGGCGACCAGCTCTGGAGTCAATTCGCCGCACATCGGCAGAATGTCCTTGCCGCGAGTCACCGGTATTCCGGCGGCTCGAACCCAGTTTTCGATAAAGGGATCGAGTTCTTCGACCACAAGTAATTCGTCAACCTCAGCGGCGAACTGACGGATTTTCTGTTCCGGCAACGGCCAGACCATGCCGATTTTCAGGACTGAATCATCCGGCGCCGCCTCTTTTACATATTGATAAGCCACACTGTCCGTGATTATCCCTCTTTGCCTGCCGCCCGATTCGACAACGTTCAAATCGGATTGGTCAGAGAACGACCGCAGGTCATTCAAACGTTTCTCAACTTCCACATGACGGCGCCGGCCATGAGCCGGAATCATGACATTTTTAGGCGGGTTTCTGACAAAGGATCTGGGCGCTGTGGGTAATTCCTCCTCAAGATTGACCAATGCCCTGGAGTGCGCTATTCTGGTGGTGATCCTGACAAGCACTAAACAGTCGAATTTCTCCGATATCTGAAACGCCTCCCTGATGAAACACCGAGTTTCTTCGGGACTGGACGGTTCCAGCATCGGCACCTTGGCGTGGCGGGCGTAATGACGGTTGTCCTGCTCATTCTGAGAGGACCATTGTCCTGGATCATCGGCGGTTATCACCACCAGACCGGCGTTGACGCCGGTATAGGAAAAAGTGAACAGCGGATCGGCGGCCACGTTAAGCCCGACATGTTTCATCACCGCCAGGCTCCGGACACCGCCGAGAGCGGCTCCGAACGCCACCTCCAGAGCCACTTTCTCATTCGGCGACCATTGAGCCTTGATTTGAGGATGGTTCCGGCCGACGGCTTCCAGTATTTCCGTTGAAGGAGTGCCGGGATAAGCAGCCGCGACCTGACAACCGGCCTCAAACGCACCCCGGGCCGCCGCTTCATTCCCCAGCATGATTTGTTTATGCATCGTCCTGCTTTTTCCCTGTTATTTGCTCGTGTGAAAGCAGCTTGTACCCCTCCTTCCAGAGAACTCGTTCCGCCGTTTCGCAATTTTCAAAGCGAAAGATCACCACAATACAGTCTTCCGTATGACGCTCCGTGAAGGTGTACAAATACTCAATATTAAGGTTGCGTTCCTTAAAACCTTTGACAGCGGCCAGCAGCGAACCCGGAGTGTCTTTTATCTCCACCGCCGTCACCGGTGTTTCAGAGCTGGTGATTCCGGCGCTGTTCAGAGCCTGCGCGGCTTTAGTCGGCTGATCCACCAGCATTCTCAGAAGACCAAAGCCGGACGTTTCCGCAATCGTCAAAGCCACGATATTTACGCCGCCATCGGCTAACACTTTCAAAGCGTGTTCGAGACGGCCCGGTTTGTTCTCGAGAAAAACTGAAACTTGTTTTACCATTGTTTTGCTCTCCCGCGTTAACAATCATTTGGTTATTCTGGTTCACTCTCCTTCACTACTGTCGCCGATCAATAACTCTTTTGGCTTTTCCCAAACTCCTTTCTATTGTACGAGGCTCCACCAGAGTGATTTCAGCCGAGACGCCGAGTGTGCTTTTTATCCTTTCCTCAAGCCCGGAGGCCATGCCTTGTAAATTCTTCAATTCATCGGAGAATATCGCCGGTGTCACCTCCACCTGGATTTCAATATCATCCATTGCCCCCCGCCTGTCCAAAACAATCTGGTAATGAGGCTCCGTGCCCTCGTATTCCATCAGCACAGACTCGATTTGAGAAGGAAACACATTGACTCCTCGAACAATAAGCATGTCATCCGTCCGGCCGCTGACTTTCTCCATTTTTACATGCGTCCGGCCGCAGACACAGTCATCATGATAAAGACGGCTTATATCTCGACTCCTGTAACGAATCACCGGGCATGCCTCCTTCGTCAGAGATGTATAAACTATTTCGCCCTTTTCTCCTTCCGGAAGGACTTCGCCGGTTTCGGGGTCAATAATTTCAGCGTAAAAATGATCCTCAAAAATATGCAGGCCGGATTTTTTCTCGCATTCAGCCGAGACCCCGGGACCGATAACCTCGGACAAACCGTAGATATCGTAAGCTTCGATCCCGAGACGTTCTTCGATCTCCAGGCGCATCTCCTCGCTCCATGGTTCGGCGCCCAGGATTCCGACCCTCAGATTGGTGTCCCGCAGTTTGAAATCCGGCCTTTTAACCGCAATATGGTCGGCTATGTTTAAAGCATAGGAAGGAGTGCAGGCCAGCATGGTGGTGCCGAAATCCTGTATCAGCATCAGTTGACGATCCGTATTGCCGCCGCCGATCGGGATCGTCGCGGCTCCCAGTTTCTCAGCGCCATAGTGCAGTCCGAGTCCGCCAGTGAACAGACCATAGCCGTAAGCCACCTGCAAAACATCTTTTTTTGTCCCGCCGTAGGCCGCCAGACAGCGGGCGACCACCTCGGCGAAAACCTCTATGTCACGCGCTGTGTAACCGACGACCGTGGCGTTGCCGGTTGTGCCCGAGGAAGAATGCAGCCGAACAACATCCTCCATCGGCCGAGCGAACAGCCCAAAAGGATAATTCTCCCTCATCATTTCCTTGGTCAGGAATGGAACGCGCCTGATATCGTCAAGCTTTTTCAACTGATCAGGATGAAACCCCGCCTGGTCATAATGCCGGCGATAGCTTTCCACATTATCATAAGCATTCCGGACTGACCACCGCAGGCGCTCCAGTTGCAGAGAGCGAAGTTCCCGCCGCGGCATGGTTTCATACTCTTTTTGAAACATCGGACTTCCTCGATAATAAACTTTCCGCCAATAGTGTTAACCTTAATTATTAATATATAATGACGCATGGCCGAATTCACATGAATTAATCAGGTTAAACGGGTTCAGGAATAAGCAAGCCCATTACCATATTAACCAACTTTCATTTTTCAAACGCATAGGAACGTATAACCTGTATTCAATGGAACCTTGTCAAGTCGTTTTTAACAAAAAACGTTGATTTTCAGCAGTGAATTCGTTCATATTCTCATCTTCAATGCTTGAAAATTTAAACTTCCCGAAAAGAAGGAAAAGGCATGACAGGCGATAGACCGTTTTCGGAATTGAATTTGTGGCAGCGCATTTTCGCCGAACACTGGGATGAGTTTCGCGCCGGTTTCCGCGCGGCCAACAACCGCGATGTTTCCGAGCACTGGGACAGCAACGTGGAAAGAATGCTCGACTGCGGCGATATCGGACAGGGATACTACGAATATCTCTGCGGCGACTGCGACGC
>PUNB01000108.1 GCA_003552565.1 Lentisphaerota bacterium | reverse complement strand
GTCGTCGGCGGCGGGGTCTTGAGTGATTGATTAAACGCCGTGAACATTTACGAATAAGGATTTTTCAAAATGAGTATTCATAAAACAAAAGTAATAAGAGAGTTTTTGCTTTCCGGGGTTGTTCGACAGTGGAGTTTTGGATTATGTGTTTTAGTTTTAACAGTCCAGTTCGCGGCCGGGGCGAATCAATACCTTGACCGGATCGATATCGGGGTCGCGGAAAGCGAGAACGCGCATAATTTAGCTGAGACAGGCAGTCTGCTGGTCCATGAAGCAGACAAAGCGCTGGGCGAGCCCGGCCGGCGACTTATCGCCCGGGACGAGATCGGGGAAGACCTGGATCTGGAAGAGGACTGGCATGGCGGCTGGCTGGCTTTCGATATTAAAGTGGCTCCGGACAGGAAAAACTATGTGACTTTTAAGTTCTGGGGGTCGGAACGGCCCCGCGGCGGTATGTCGCTTATGCTTGACCCCGCGGAAAGAGAAAAAGACAATGATTATCATTGGATCGCCGGAGGCGATGCCCCTGGCAGCGGTCATAGACTCGGCGGCGCGGTATGGGAGCCGCGCTGGACGCAGCGGTATGGAGCGCCGTTTCCGGACAGATGGATATATCGTACGATCATCCTGCCTTTGGAGATAACCGGGGGGAACGAGGAAATCCGGCTTCGGGCCCAGCAGGTAAGCCGTGGGTCAAGTCCCGCCCCGACACTTTACAGTGTGTATACGCATACCGATCCGCATTTCGTGCCTCCTGCCGATGAGTCCCAGGGAGAACCGTTCGAGTGGGGGAAAGTGAAGGAAAAATCAGAGTCTTTTACTCTTGAAAAACTGAGGGCGGCCGCTGAAGAGCACGCCGAAAACGTAGTGGAAAATGACGCGGGCGGGATCCATGATGTGGTTCGGGTTTATAACGCCGAGTGGTCCGAATATTATCAGGACGAACGGCTTATTGAGCGGGCGGCGGCGCATTTCGATAATAAGACAAGCGAGTTTTATCAACAAGGTGCTCCCATGAGTAGGTGGGCCGGCTGGGGCCGCGGCGTGGCCAGGCCGTATACGAAACTGCATGAGGGGTTTGCAGCCGCGGGAATACTGGATGAAGCGATACAGGTCGAAAGGGTGCCTGAAAATGTGACCCGGCGCGAGGCCTACACGCGCGTATTCAAAGAAGAGTTCGATGCGTTTCATAAGAGACGGCGCGGTTTTACTAATCAGACCTACTACGGCAACGCCGGCCTTTACTTCCTTAACCGGGCGCTGCAGCAGTTGAAACCTGAAATCGCCCTTACCGAAGCTGAGGCCCGGTGGTTTGTCTACGAGATCTTCGGCATGGCGCCCTTTGGCCCTGATCAGAGCGAAGGTCTCCGCCGGGCAATGGAGATGGGAGTGCCGACACGGGTCATGACCGACAGAGGATTCACCACCGAATGGGGATTTGTCGGCGGTTACGGAGAGATGACTGAAGCTTTCGCTCAACTGGCCGGTGATGTCGGCTGTCCGCTGCTCAAAGAGCGGATCTCCCAGGCGGTCAAGGCCCGGGTTCATGTCCGCAGGCCCGATAATACTGATGAGGGATACCGCACGATGCGGACCGTTGACGTCTTTTCCTGGCGTGTCCGCAATTACCCGGGGCGCGTGAGATATGGCAACAGCGACGCTCTTACTGAGGCCGCGATCCTTCAGGATCCGATCTCGGTCCGGCTTGCCGAGCTGTATCTCGAACATCACGGCGAGTTCAGGAACAGAAACCCGATCGAGAACTATGAGAAGTATAAGGCATTCAAGGAACTGCCTTCCAGCGAGTACCGGCTGCCGATAGAGGAAGAGCATGCTGATTATGCCTGGGCGGATGAGCAGAACGGTGTTTTTATGGTGCGGCATGGCGACTCGTTCCTCTATGGCAACGTATACTTTGGATTCGATGGAGAGCCTGATGAAGGGCGGCTGCGTTATGTTACACCGCGGATGGATCGGGTGGTTGATCTGAAAATAGAAGGTCGAGTGCCTGACGCGCAAGGGGACGGCCCGCCGCCGGTCCCCGGCACCGATATTACACCTCCCTCCGCGGAAGCGGCTTCAACACCGGCCCGACGTTGCGCAGCGAGGATTTCGTTCTCGACCGCCGTGCGCCGGGCGGCCTCGACCTCGTTTTCCAGTGCCGAAACCACAGCGCGAGCCCGTTCGCGCGCGGACTCAGCCTGCGCTTCATCCGATTGTCGCCGAAGCTCCTCTGCCTCGGCGGCCTGACGGCGCTGAATCTCTAGGATACGGGCTTCGGTTTCCGCGATCTGTTGTTCCAGAATGCGGTTGGAGTGCGCGCCGAGCCACCCGAGCAGCGAGTTGTCTTCGGAGATGCCCTGATCGCGTTGCGCAAGGAGCCGGGAAAGGCGCTCTTCGAGTCGGAACAACTCGTTTTCCGGCCCAAGGCGCTCGTTCATGAACTCCATGGCGCCGCCGATACCGCGCATGCCGCGTTCCAGGCGAGTGAGCGTGGCAAGTTCGCCCCCTGCC
>PUNB01000209.1 GCA_003552565.1 Lentisphaerota bacterium | reverse complement strand
CGGCGCAAGGCGCCTGATACCCCGAGGGAGAGACTTGATTAATGGTTTCTGGTGTCAGGTTTCGGGTTTCAGAGAAGTCTCCCTGAACACTGAAGACTGAAACCACGAAGTCTCACATAAGTGGAGTTCTGAAAAGAGATATCATAGGACAACCATGAAAAAAACACAACATAGCTGGCAAAATAAATTTTCCACTGTACATTACCTTTTGCCGCCGTTCGTAGATTCAAAACGCACAAGGAAAAATCGGCTTTCATGGACAAAACACAGAAACAGAAAATTATAAAAAAATTCGCCCGCGAAGAAGGGGACGTAGGTTCTCCGGAAGTGCAAATCGCTGTGCTCACCAGCAGGATTACTGAATTGACCGAGCATCTGCGTTTTCACAAAAAAGACAACGCCACTCGGCGTGGCCTGATAAATCTGGTCAACCGCCGCCGCAAGCTGCTGAATTATTTAAGCCGGAAAAACTACCCGCGCTATCAGCAGCTTATTAAAGAACTGAAACTGCGACGGTAAGAAATTGAGAAAGAGCCAACTTTACTTACTCAGGCCGGTACGTAAGCCATCAGTCATAGGTGCGTTTATACAAAGTCGCCAAGAATTTCAGATTAACAAGAACCGCTAATGTACGCTAATAAACGCGAACATTCAGCCGAATCCTCTTTTGATTCGCGTTTATTCGTGTATATTCGTGGTTCAAAAATATAAACGGCTTTCACCTTTCAATGACGCGTTACGCCAGCGCCGGCCTGATTAATTAATAAAAAAGGTTTTTAAGGGCCAAAGAAGAGTGGGAAAGGCGGAATTCGGCCGGTATAACTTCTCGGGTTTATTAATCCGACATATCATTCGAGAGATTATACCGCAATTTCGCGTTTCCACTCACCAAACACAGCCCTGCAAACAAGCTCCGGCAACCTTCGAAGCCTTTACATCCGGAATTCAAAAAAGCTCCGGGATCTCCTGATAAAATCACTCAAAACCGGAGCATAAGGAAACCATGCGCAGCCAAAAGCGCTTCGATCTTCTCTTGATTTCGAGTGCCCTATCCGCCTTAGGTGGACGATTGGGAAAAGCAGTTTGAACACACGTTTCAACCAAAAAATGTAATAAGTTTTAATAAAACCAAAAACGACACAAGGAAATAAAATGAATATAGAAAGTATCAAAATAGAATTGTCTCCGGGTCGCGAAATCACCCTGGAGACCGGTAAGCTGGCTCGTCTGGCCGGCGGTTCCGTAACTGTCACCCAAGGCGAAACAGTAGTCTTAAGCACCGCCTGTCACGGTCCGCCGCGGCCAGGTGTCGACTTCTTCCCGCTGCAAGTTGACTACCGGGAGAAATTCAGCGCCGCCGGCATGTTTCCCGGAGGATTCATCAAACGCGAAGGCAGGCCCTCGGAAAAAGAAGTACTGACCATGAGAATGACAGACCGGCCCCTGCGCCCCCTGTTCCCGGAAGGCTTCTTTGACGAAGTCCAGATCATGGGCAGTCTGCTCAGCGCCGACGGAAGCAACGAAGCTGATGTCCTTTCGATGCTGGGCGCCTCCGCGGCGCTGACAATTTCCGACATACCTTTTGCCGGCCCCACGGGAGCAGTGCGCGTCGGTCGCGTGAACGGTGAATTTATCGCCAACCCAACCCATGAAGAAATGGCCGAGAGCGACCTCGACCTGGTATATGCCGGAATCGAGGGCAAGGTTATCATGATAGAAGGCTGTGCCGATGAAATAAGTGAAGAAGTTTTGCGCGACAGCTTGATTTTCGCCGATCAGATCGTCACTAAGCAATGCGCGGCTCTGCGGGAACTCGCCGCCAAAGCGGGAAAAAGCAAATATCAGCCAAACCTGCGGCTGGTGCCGGACCAGATGCTGGAGGCGGTGGAAAATTACTGCCAGGGAAAAATCGAAGACCCCTGCCTGATTGTTGACAAACAACAGCGTTCTCAGGCGCTCTCCGTCATCCGAGATCAGATGGTCGAGGAATTATCCCCCCGATTCGCCAGCGATAATGAAGATGAAACCGCCCTTTTGAACAGCGCTTTCGACAAAACCGTGGAAAAAACCATTCGCAAACTGATTCTGGAACAGCGGCAGCGCTCTGACGGACGTCAGCCTGATCAATTGCGGCAGATCAACTGCGAAGCCGGACTGCTGCCCCGGACCCACGGAAGTGCGCTTTTCACCCGCGGCGAGACGCAGTCTCTGGTCACAATCACACTTGGTTCCGAAAGTGATGCCCAGGGATATGACATCATCACCGGCGGCGAGGGAGCGGGCGCCGGCAAAAAGCATTTTCTGCTCCATTACAACTTCCCTCCCTACAGCGTCGGAGAGGTGGGACGAATCATGGGGGTCAACCGGCGCGAAATAGGCCATGGCGCTTTGGCGGAAAAAAGTATTGCCAGCATGCTGCCGGACGACTATCCTTACACCGTCCGCTGTGTCTCCGACATACTGGGCTCCAACGGCTCTTCCTCCATGGCCAGTGTTTGCGGCACCAGTCTAGCGCTGATGGATGCCGGAGTGCCCCTGAAAAAACCCGTCGCCGGCATATCCGTCGGCATGGTTGATAACGAACAGGGTGACCGTGTTTTCCTGACCGATATTCTGGGCTCGGAAGACCACTTTGGAGATATGGATTTCAAGCTCGCCGGCACTCCGGACGGCATCACTGGATTTCAGCTTGACCTGAAAGTCGGCGGTATTGATATTGAAGGACTGTATGAAGCCATGAAAATCAACCGTGAAGCCAGAGAAAAGATACATCAAGTCATGGCCGACTGCATCGCCGAACCCCGCCCGGAAATAAGCCGGCACGCCCCCCGGATTGAGTCCATAAAAATCAATCCGGAAAAAATCGGCGGCCTCATCGGCCCCGGCGGTAAAAATATCCGCGCCATTTGTGAATTGAGCGGCGCTCAGGTTGATATCGAGGAAGACGGCACGGTCAAAATTTTCGCGTCCGACTCCGAGTCACTGGAACTGGCCCGGAAAGAGGTGGAAAAAGTAACCGCGGAAGCGGAGGTCGGCAAGATTTACCGGGGGGTGGTTAAATCGGTTAAGGAATTCGGTGCCTTTGTCGAAATCCTGCCCGGCCTGGAAGGGCTTCTGCACATCTCGGAAATGGCCGATTACAGAGTGGAAAAACCTGAGGACATCTGTAAAATCGGCGACTATGTCAGTGTCAAAGTTCTGGAAATCGACGAAGACCGCGGCCGGGTTCGCCTCAGCCGCAAGGCCGCTCTTGAAGAAATGTAAAGGCTCTGTTTTATGGTTAAAGCTTATCCTTTTCAGGCTGTCATGCCGATTCCTGAAAAAGCCCGGGATGTGGCCAGTCCCCCTTATGACGTGGTCACATACCGGGAAGCCCGGGATATGGTCGTTGACAACCCTTGTTCCTTCCTCCGAGTGCTGCGTTCGGAAATCGATCTGCCGGAGGACAATGATCCTTATGCTCCGGAAGTTTACGAACGGGCCAGGGATAATTATGAAAACTTGAAAAAACAAGGTCTTCTGGTAAAGGACCAGGAACCTTCTTTGTACGTGTACTCTCTCTGCATGAATGAACATCGGCAGACGGGTCTGGCGCTGCTCTGCTCGGCGGATGATTATCAGCGGGAAGCCATACGTAAACATGAAAAGACCCGCCCGGACAAAGAGACGGACCGGACTAATCATATCTTAACCCTGCAGGCTCATACCGGCCTGGTTTTTCTGACTTGCCCGGACAATCAACGGCTGCAGGAACTCCTGCAGGAAGTCACTCAGCAACGGCCGCTGATTGATTTTATCGCCCCCGACTCCGTTCAGCATACTCTCTGGCGGGCGGCCCACCATACCCGCGACCAGTTGTTGATGACTGTTGAAGATGTCCCCGTGCTCTACATTGCCGACGGCCACCATCGAGCCGCGGCGGCGGCGAGAGCCGGCGCGAAAATCGCGGAATCGCAGGAACGACAGGCGGACATTCGTGAATCGGATTTATTCCCGGCTGTGGTTTTTCCCGCAAGTCAGCTAAGCATACTGCCGTATAACCGGGTGGTCAAAGACCTCGCCGGCCGCACACCCGCCGGTTTCCTGGAAGAATTGTCAACATCTTTCGAGATTGAACCGACGCAGGAAACAGCTCCCGAACAAACCGGGCACATACACCTTTATCTAGATGGACGTTGGCATCGACTTATTTTACGTGATAACCTGAAGCCCTCCGATGAAACGTCCACTCCGGTTGACAAACTGGATGTCAGCCTATTGCAGAATTACATTCTAAGTCCCGTTCTCAACATTGACAATCCACGGACAGACCAGAGAATTGATTTTGTCGGCGGCATCCGCGGAACCGAGGAACTAATCTCACGAGTCGACAGCGGCGAAGCCGCTGCTGCCTTTTCTCTTTATCCCACCACCGTGAACCAGTTGATGGAAATTGCCGCGGCAAAACAGGAAATGCCGCCGAAATCCACTTGGTTCGAACCTAAACTGCGCGATGGACTTTTGGTGCATGAGTTAAAATGAAAGCTTTGGTTACCGGCGGCGGCTTCCTCGGCGGCAAAATCGTCGAGATGCTGCTCGACCGCGGCGAGCAAGTTAAAGTACTGGGACGTTCCCGATATCCGCACCTGCTGGCAAAAGGCGTGGAATGCGTAACCGGGGACATCCGCGACAGCTCAACCGTGAACCGAGCCCTAAAAGGGGTTGACACGGTGTTTCACGCCGCCGCGAAAGCAGGTGTCTGGGGAGACAGGGAAGAATTTTTCAGTATCAACAGCCGCGGCACCGCCAATATTATTCAAGGGTGTTTACTGAATCATGTAGAGAAACTGGTTTACACCAGCACCGCCAGCGTTGTCTTTAACGGCGAAGACATTTTCAACGGCAATGAATCACTCCCCTACGCCGATAAGTATCTCGCTTCCTACCCGGAATCCAAAGCCATGGGAGAAAGAATGGTGCTCGATGCGCATGGCTGGGAATTCGTCGTGGAGAAAACCAATCCGGAAGCCGACGAAATAACCCATCGCCATGCGTCAACGATCAGAAAGTTATCCACCTGCTCCTTGCGCCCGCATCTGATCTGGGGGCCTGGAGATCCGCATCTGGTGCCGAGAGTTTTGACACAGGCGAGCAAAGGGAAACTGAAATGCGTCGGCGAAGGCGTTAATCTGGTCAGTTTGACCTATATCGATCATGTCGCTCAGGCACACCTGCAGGCAGCCGATGTGCTGGCGCCTGACTCGGCGGTCGGCGGCCAGCCCTATTTCATTATCGACCCCGAACCTGTGGCCCTCTGGAAATGGATCAACCACCTGCTGCGGAATTTGAACATCCCTCCGGTGAAAAGAAAAATGCCGTTTCGTCCAGCTTATGCACTCGGTGCCGGTGCGGAGCTGCTGCATACCCTGTTCCCCCGGTTGGGAGAACCCCCGATCACCCGGTTTGTGGCGAACATCTTCGCCAAAAACCACACTTTTTCCAGCGAGAAAGCACGGCGTGACTTTAACTTTGAAACGCCAGTCTCTCCATCCCTGGGAATGCGGAGAATGCTGGAGGACTTGCAACATACATACAGGAAAATCAATCAATGAACGCTTCCCACACCAAAAACCCATTATCCCGACTGGAAAACCGGAACGTCCTTATCGCCCCCTCCATCCTGGCCGCCGATTTCGCCGAACTGGGTAAAGAAATCAAAGCAGTGGAAGACAACGGCGCCGATGTTCTGCACGTGGATGTCATGGACGGACATTTCGTTCCCAATATAAGCATCGGCCCGCCGGTGGTGGAAGCCGTGCGCAAAGTAACTTCCCTGCCGCTGGACGTACATTTAATGATCGCGGAACCGGAGAAATACATCCAGTCCTTCGCCGCGGCAGGCGCCGACAACCTGACGGTGCATGTGGAAACAAGCAAAGATATCAAGGGGTTGCTCGAAGAAATCCATCAAACCGGCTGTTCCGCCGGCTTGGTGCTGAAACCCGCCACTCCCGCTGAGTCTGTAATCCCCTGGATCGAGCAGCTGGATTTGATTCTGGTTATGTCTGTGGAACCCGGTTTCGGCGGACAAAGCTTCATGCGGGAGCAGTTAGTGAAAATTCAAAAGATCAGACAGGCAATTAATCAGGCCAACGCCAATGTTCACTTGGAAGTGGACGGCGGAATTAATGAAAAAACCGCACCGGAAGCTATCCGTGCCGGCGCCAACCTGCTGGTCGCCGGCACCAGTGTTTTCCGCCACCCCGGGGGATGCCGTTTCGCGATTGAACAACTGCGCAAGGCTTAACCTTGCCCACTCACCGCCCCGCTAGTCTGAGGGCATCCGGAAAGGTATCTCCGGAGACTTAAAGTTCATACGCCCCCTTTTCGCACGGGGCAAGGCAAGTACCGCCTGCCTGCCCGCAAGTAACGACCGGACTCCGGACGGTCGACGCTCGAAATACTTCCGCGGTCCGGACCCGCGGTTACTGAATTACCTTCAGGAGGCTTTATAACCCTTATCGAGCAAACATGACCAAAATATCAAGATAAAACCGCTTGCGGGGATTTCACTGCTTCCATATCTGGGCTGGGTTACCTTTGCTGCGGCCCTGGCTTTTACAGCATGGCGCTCAAACCCCGCGCTGCTTTAAGCTAATAATGTATGGGCGCCCATTGTCTAAACCCCGTCCGGAAAGGTATCATACCCATGCTCCCGCTTGTTTTATAAGCCTTCATGAACTGAGCATCATCGATAAAGAGATGACAACTTCGGTTCCGCAGCCTGGTTCAGAGGAGATATCCAGACTGCCGTGATTTCTCTCAGCTAATCTCTTTGCCGCAGCCATACCGAGACCGGTTCTGCCGTTTTTTGTCGAAGTAAAAGGTTTGCAGACTTCCTCCAGCTTTTCCGGTTCTATGCCTTTGCCGTGGTCACGGATTACTATCTTCAGCTTGCCCTTGTCAGTGTCTGTGAATGCTTTTAACTCAATCAATCCTTCTCCGGATTCGTAAGCTTCCGCTGCATTGCTGATTATATTGAGGAGAGCCAACTTGATTTCGCCTTTATCCAGGTTATAACAGGGCAAGTCCGACTGAATATTTTTATCAATCTTTATTTGTTCAGGCAATTCTATCTCGGCGATTGTTTCTTCAATCAAATCTCCAACTGATATGCTGCTTAAAAACGGCGGACGATGGCGAGCATAACCGGTGAGATTGTTAAGCATCCCGGTAGAACTGTCGACCTCCTGTTCAATGATCTCAACCATCCGATTGGCTGTTGCATCCTGGCTGTCGACTGCTTTTTTAATAAGATAAAGACAATTTTTTATGTTTGATAGAGAATTTTTTAAATCATGACCGATAACGTCAGCCATTTCGGCCAAGGCGCGCGTTTTTGCCTCTTCCATCCGCTCAGTCACCTCCCCCTCGCCGTTACTTGCATTTCTACTGGATTTTCCGTTTTGTATTTCGTTTGCCATATATAACCAGCCCCTATCCGATTATTTTCTCTATGACCGCCAGCAGCTCATCACTATCGTAAGGTTTTTCTAAATACTCGTTTACGCCTTTGCTGAAAACTTCCTCTCGATAGCTCTCGTCCTGAATACCCGTTAAGACAAGTATAGGAATAAGGTTGGTATTAGTTGACAGCTTTAAACTGTTTAAAACATTCATTCCGCCGCCTGCAGGCATCATCAAATCAAGAATTATAAGGTCCGGCTGCTCTTTATGAGCTGTTGCCACTCCCTGATAAGAGTCCAGAGACCCCCTTACCGCATACCCCGCGCCTTGCAGAATTCTGGTAAGCACCTCAATCGTTTTCATGTCGTCGTCAACAATCAGTATCTTTTTTCGTTCCGCCATTATATTCCTCCAAGTTTAGAATTGTTACAACAATGGAACAAGTTTTTTCCCCTTTGAGTTATCAATCAACATTCCGTTCAAAAAGCAGCCCTTTGCCGGTTTCTCGGCTTGGAAGAAAAAAGCCAGGCGTTTCCATGTCTAATGACATAATAACAGGCTCCAGGATACTCAACACACAACGGCCGCTTTATGGCAATCCTCTCCTTATTGCAGCCTTGGAAAGAACAGCGAACAATATAGAGGAAGGTTTTATAAAAGCAAATTGGAGGGCTGCTCAAGACAATCCGCAGAGGCGATCTCTGCTATGCGGATACAGATATGCCGCACCAGCAGCTCCAAATATAACGTCACCAAATTATCTATAGGATTCGGGAAATATGTTCGACAATCCGCTTCAAGGCGGTAAATTGACTCGAGGACGACTGCATGACGGCTCTTCGAGAGGCTTTATTGCCATCATGACATACCGTACAACCGTCTTTTTAACTACTAAAAAAGGTAACTCTGCAATGACCGAAAAATCTATCCGCATCATGCCCTGTCTGGATATACACAATGGCCGGGTCGTCAAGGGAGTTCATTTTGTCGACCTGCGTGACGCTGGGGATCCCGTCTCCTGCGCCCAGGCTTATATACAGGCGGGCGCCGATGAACTTACATTCCTCGACATTACAGCCACCGTTGAAGACCGGGGAACCATACTCGAAACCGTCCGCCGGGTAGCCGAGGTCTGCACTGTCCCTTTAACTGTCGGCGGCGGCATTTCTTCCCTGGACGGAGCCCGAGCGGTACTGCAAGCCGGCGCTGACCGAATATCTATTTCCAGCGCCGCTTATAGAAACCCCGACCTGATCCCGAGTCTGGTCCAGGAGTTCGGCCCGGACAAAATTGTCGCGGCGATCGATGTCGACCGCAACGCAAGTCTACCCAGCGGCTACGAAGTCTATATTGACGGCGGCCGCACTGCCACCGGCGAGGATGGAGTCCGCTGGGCCGAAACCATCGACCGCTGGGGAGTTTCCACCATTCTGCCGACCAGCAAAGCAACGGACGGCGCGCGCACCGGCTATGACCTGCCGTTGATCAAAACCTTGTCCCGGGCTGTCTCCGCCGCCATTGTCGCCAGCGGCGGCGCCGGTACCATGGAACATTTTCTGCAGGCGGCACAAGCCGGTGCCGAGATTCTTCTGGCCGCCTCGGTTTTTCATTTCAACACCATTCAGATTCCACAGCTAAAACAGTACTTGCGGGAAAACGGAGTTAAACTATAAAAAAAGCGATCCCGCCGGTGAAAATTACCGAACGAGACCGCTGCCTCCTTGTATATTCGAGCAAAGCCTCCTTTGTTTTGAGCAGACACCTCCTTTCTCGACCTTTACCTCCTTATTATTTTTACGAGGGGCTGATTCAGAATGCAACTGGTTACAAAGTAACAGTTTGAAGGCGGGAATGAAATAGGGGAAACCCCTATTTTACCATAAGGGAAAGGAATATTTTCTGCGGGAAGAAGATTGGCTGTAAGTTGTGAATTGTAAAATATGACGACTTGCCATTCACAACTTACTGATTAAGGGGTGAGACACATTTTCAGATTAAAAAACACCAGTGCTTGACACTCGTCAACCGTTTTTGGCCACTATATCGTCCTGCGGCTGTTTTAGCCTCATTGTTTTTCCGACGTCTTCTTCACTCTTTGTTCCCGGCTTCCGGCTGGTAGAGCACCTCTTCCACCTTGAAGCGTCGCACTCCGGCGGGAACCGGCCATTCCACGGTGTCGCCGACTCGGTACCCCAGCAGACCGGTGCCGACCGGAGCGAGAATGGAAATCTTGTTCTCTTGCACATCGGCTTCTTCCGGCCAAGCCAAAGTGTAAACAAACTCGTTGCCGCTGTCAATATCCCGAATGCGAAACCGGCTGTCCATAGTAATTACATCGCCCGGGATCTTATCCTCTGACATAACCTTGGCGCGACCGAGTTCATGACGCAGAAGCTCTATGCCGGAGTCAATATTCTGCCCTTGCGAGGCCTCCAAATTATCCAGCAGCCTCGTCAGTCGTCGAAGATCATCTTCAGCAATATAAATTTTACTTTCTTTTTTCTTTCTTGCCGCAGGCATACGCAATTATCCTTTTCAATCTTGATTTATTCAGTTTTTCAACAAATCTAAATTCGGAAATCATTATGAGAACCTACTTCATCAACCACAAAAGTCAAGCGCGAAATAGAATGGCAAGTTCAATTTCAAGAATTATATTCACTGTCATCCCATAACTCGAAGAAATGGGAAAATTTTCGCCTTTTTTGTGCTCAGGAGTTCGGATTTGTCGGTGCCCTCAGTTAGACCCCGTCCGGAAAGGGCTCACGCCCATGCTGTGAGCGCCGGCTGGGCTTCGACCTTGGTTCGGAATCCGCCTGAGGCGGATTCGGGACAAGGTTCGGGACAAAGCCAACCAGACCATCCCATGAGATGCTTGTGATATAACCTCAATCGTCATGAACCGATTTAAAACGGCGGTGTAAACAAAAACCAAAATCTGAAAAAAGTTATTATTATGACCGCGGAACGAGATAACATGCTTTGCTGGCCGCTCCACGGAGTGGGACTTGACAATCTCGGCTTTCAAGGCGCCCCCTGCGTCTGGCCGATACCGAAACCGCAGGCGGGAGAACTGCTGGTGCGTATTGACGCTGTCGGACTTTGTTTTTCCGACATCAAACTGATACGCGCCGGTGAGGAGCACCCGCGGGTGCATTCGGAAAACCTCTCCAAAAACCCGGTAATTCCCGGGCATGAAGCGGTCATGACAGTGGTGGAAGCCGGCTCGGAGGAGCTGGCGAGCGAATATCCGCCGGGCACCCGTTATATTATTCAAGCTGACATTTACGTTAATGGAGTCGGGTACGCTTACGGTTACGCAATTAACGGCGCAATGGCGCAGTACAGCATTATTGACCAGCGGGTTCTTAATGGCGACGAGGGCTCATACCTGCTTCCCCTGGCCGACCATGTACCGGCGGCAATCGCGGCGCTGATCGAACCCTGGACCTGCGTGATAGCAAGTTATATGATCGAACCGCGCACCCGTGTGAAGAGTGCCGGCAAAATGCTGGCGGCGATGGAGCCCGAACACCAGCATACTTACAGCTTCACTGGCGAAGCTTTGGCTGAAAACGGCGCTCCGGCCTTGGTGGAGTGCCTGAACCTTAACCCGGCCACCTTGGACAACCTGCGCGCGGCCATGCCTAAAGCTGAGTTTAGACTGCTTAATGAAGTGTCGGAAGCTGAAGAAACAACCTATGACGATATAGTTCTATGCGGGATCAAAGACCAGGGTCTGGCGGTGAAACTCTCCCGACTTGGGGAGAAAGGAGCCGTAATCAGCTTTGTCGGGCCCGGTTTCCGCGGCGAATGCAGTTTTGATGTCGGCAGTATTCATTACCGGGACTGGTTTTACCAAGGCACCGAAACCGCGCAGATTGATCAGGCTTACGGTCGCAATGTTCGTTCCCAACTCTGTTCCGGCGGTTCCTGCTGGCTTGTCGGGGGCGCCGGCGCCATGGGGCAGATGCACACCCAGCTGGCAATTGAAAATGAAGAAGGCCCCTCACGTATCCTGGTAACCGACCTGGACCAGGAAAGACTGGCCAGAGTCGAAAAATTCATGCTGCCGGAGGCGCGGAAACGCGGCAAAGAAATTAAAACCCTGAATCCGAAAGACTTTCCCAGCGAACGAGAATTCCTGAACGCGGTCAAAGAATTTTCTCCCGCCGGCTTTGATGACATCGTCATGCTGGTGCCGGCTGTGCCGGTGATAAACAGCGCGGTCCCGCATCTGGCGGAAAACGGTGTCATGAATATCTTCGCCGGCATTCCGGCAGGCAAGGAAGCGGTGCTGGATGTCGGAGCGATCGTATCGCGCGGCGCCCGTTACATCGGCTCCAGCGG
>PUNB01000038.1 GCA_003552565.1 Lentisphaerota bacterium | reverse complement strand
GGTCAGGCAGGCTGCGGCCGCTCCATTGTTTTTGTGGATTTTTGTGTCATGACCACTTTCGGATTTATTCCCGAGCACGTATTCATAACTACATAGGACAAGTGGTCAGATAAATTTTTTGTGGCTATAAAAAGACTAAGTCTCACATAAGCGCTTCGACTGCTGTGTCGACAATTTCCCGGCGGGGTATGGTTTCCTGCCGTGATTCGCGCATGTGTTTTACTGTCACCCGGTTCTCGTTCATTTCATCCTCGCCGATAATAATGGCCAGCTTCGCCTCGCATTTGTTGGCGGTGCGCATTTGCGCCTTCATGCTGCGGACTTCGTTTTCGCATAACACCCGCAAATTCCGCTGACGCAATTGAGCGCAAAGTTCCAGTGCCGAACTGATGCATGCTTTACTGAGAATTGCGACAAAAATATCCGCCTTGATTGAGTCCGAGGGAGATGTCGGCTGGTCCTGGCCCAGGGCCATAAGCAGCCTTTCCAGCCCCAGTGCAAAGCCGACTCCGGGGATCGGTTTACGGCTGCCGGGCAGTTCGATCTCATAGCGGCCGCCGCCGGCGACTGCGTTCTGGGCACCAAGGTTATCGCTGTCGATTACAACTTCAAAAACTGTGTGCTGGTAGTAATCCAGGCCGCGCACCAGGTGAGGGGCGATTTCAGGGTTGACTCCGGAAGCCTGTAAGCATTCAAGTGTCTGTTGAAAGAAATTGCGGCTTTCTCCGCTGAGCAAGTCCATAACTGGCGGTGCCTGGTCGATAATTTCGCGGCATTCTTCAACCTTGCAATCCAGCAGGCGCCAGATATTTGTGTCAAGACGCCTGCGGCAATCTTCGCACATTTGATCAATCCGCGTCTTGAACCAGTCACGCAAGGTCTGAGTTGCTTCCTGGCGGTCTTCCCGGGTGCCGCGGCTGTTGACCAGCAAACGATGGCTGGACAGCCCGATCTCGTTCAGGTAATGGCACAGCATGGCGATGCATTCGGCATCCAGCACTGGGGAAATTTTTCCGACCGCTTCGACACCCGCCTGATGGAACTGGCGTTTTCGCCCGGCCGCGGGTCTTTCGCCGCGAAACATGGGCCCCATGTAAAACACTCTTTTATCATCGCCTGGGCCGATCCCCAAGGAGGCGATGGCCCGCATCACCCCGGCGGTTCCTTCGGGCCGCAAAGTCAGGCTGCGGCCGCCGCGGTCCTGGAAGGAGTACATTTCTTTCTGCACCACTTCTGTATCGCCGCCGATACCGCGGACAAAGACATCGGTGCGTTCAATTATCGGGGTTCGCAGTTCGGAATATCCATAAAGAGGGAAGGTTTTTCGAGCGGTGTCCTCCAGGAACACCCATCGGGTCGCTTCCGGTTCCCAGATGTCGGAGGTGCCGGGAATAGGTTCGATGGCGGCCATGAATAAATCCCTTGTCAGCGCATGGCGGAAAATCAGCCTGATTTATCAGGTGATTAACCAAGTCGGTTCAAATTGAGTTACGGCGGAACTTATTGAGAAAAGAGAAAAAAGAAATTGAATAAATTAAGCTTTAATCTTTTTCAATATCTTCAGGTTTTAATTTATCGACTTTTTGTTTCATGATCCGGCCAGGCTTGAATTTCACCGCCACTCTTTCTGGGATTCGCACCGTATCGTCAGGCTTCTTTGGGTTGCGGCCGGTACGGGGACGGCGCTTGGTTAACTGGAACACACCGAAATTGCGAAATTCCACGTTCCTGCCAGCTCCCACCTCGTTGGTGATGATATCAAGAGTGCGCTGCACAACTTCCATTACATCCTGCTGATGCAAGTCAGTCTGATGGGCAATACGTACGACAAGGTCTCTTTTAGTCATGATGATTTCACTCCTATAGTCTCAGGGGTTAGAAAAACAACTGAATCAATCTTAAATCTGTTTCAGTCTGTTAAGGTTAATGCTTCAGCCGACAATCCGACTGGCAGGAAAACAAAAAGCAATCTTGATAAAAAATTAACATACCGGGATTAAGTGATTTAACAAGCGAAAACCTTTGTTGTTTACAAAACACTGCGGGCCGCCCCGGATGAGCTGAGGCGGAAACACATTTTGAACAGAAGATAGCTAATGGTTTGTGATAAATAATATATTTCTTTGCGGTCTTCTGTTAAAAAATACAATCTCATCCGGCGGAGACCGCCGGCCTTCCGCTTTCGAGCGTTACGGCGTGACATGCCAGCGCGCTTCGCGCGGAAATTTTCCGGCTCGCAGAGCCGCCCTGGAGGAAGCCGGTCCCCCGGCTTTTCCTTGCGACCTTCTGTAAAAATTAAGTTTCATACAAGCCCGACCGCCGGCGCGATGCGCCTGATACCCCGAAGGAGAGACTTGGTTACGGGCAATACATCTGGAGCGCCTGCGTCCTCGCGGGCATTAAGGTGTGCTCGCAAGGGAACGGGCTCTTTTATGGCTCGCGGGGGCCTGACCACTCTTCGTGTGGCTCAGGCTGGCTGCTCGCCCTCCATTATATGGCCGCGAGGACCTGACACACTTTCAAAAATTCCATAACGGCAGTGATGTGAGATTAGATCTACCACCAAGTGGTCAGGCAGGCTGCGGCCGCTCCATTTTTTGTGAATTTTTGTGGCTATAAAAAGACGAAGTCTCACATAAGTACATATACTTTCTCATCCTTCGTCGCCACGCTTGCTGCTGCACTCGCCGGCGATGGTCACAATGTCGCCTGAATAAAGATCATAACAAACAGAGCGACGGTTTCCACGATGCCGAGAACGATCAGATAATTCCCGAATCCCTTGCCGGTTTCCGCCAGAGCGTCGGCGGCGCCGGCAGCGGCGCGCCCCTGCATCCATGATGACATTCCCATGGCGATGCCGCCGAACAAACCGGCGCCGATCATGGCCAGCCCGGCAATGACGGGGAACTCCATGGCTTCGGCAGAGAGTTCAGCGACGGAGTCCGCGGCGGCGGTGGCAATACCGTTCATCAGGATCATGCCGTAAATTGTCTGAGTCAGGGGAGCACCGACAAAAGCGATAACCATAAACGGCGCGGCGCGATTCTGGGCGTAACATTTTTTCCAGGCTCCGACCGCTGCCATGCCGCCGGCACCCGTGCCTAGGGCGGATCCCATGGCCGCGAAAGCCAAAGCGCAGGCGGCTCCAAAATTGCCGAGAGAGATAATCAATTCTTCCATGTTCTTTTCTCCTTAACTTATTTTTATGTTTTAGATTTCCGTTTCTCTATTCTTGCTTAATGGATGATAGGGGACGCCTTTCCACTGCAATCCGAGGTGTTGGGAAAATTCCAGCACGTTAAGCCGGACTCCATGGACCAGAACGCTCATGAATCCGAGGATGATATTAAGACCGTGCCCAAGCAGCAGAATCAGCGCTCCGACCAGGAAGGTGGTCCAGCTGGGGAGAAAACCCTGGGCCATCTCATTGAAACTTTGGGCCACGGCCACGGTGGCCGCTCCGACGGCGAAAAGACGGATATAGGAAACAACATCAACAAAACTGTTGATCAGCCCGAGCAGCAGGGCGGCGATACCGCCGCCGATGACTTTCAGCGGGTTGCGCGCGGGTTTGGTGAAAAGTATAATGCCGATCAAGCCGACGGCGTAAAGAGGAATCATCAGGTTGGATTGCTCCGTTCCCAGAACCAGTATTTGCGCCAGCATGAAATTTCCCCAAAGTACCGAAATCCAGGCCAGTTCGGACAAGCTTTTCAGGGAGCGTCCGTAAATGACGGCGTTCCAGGCGTGAGCGATTGTCAGGTGTATGGCGCCGAGAAAAAAGCATAATTTCTGAACATTGTCTTCTTGCGTCAAAGCTTCCACTCTGGCCGTCGCCAGAGGTGACCAGAGATTGTCCTGGAGGCCGAAATAGGTGCCGCTGAGGACTCCCCAGATTATTGTGGTGACTGAAAATGCCCCCATCAGCCAGAAGGGTTTAGCGGGCCATTGGGGCTTGGCCTTTCGTAAAATTAAAGTCGTGGCTAAAAACAATCCGCCGTACCCGGCATCGCCGAAAAGAAGGGCGAAGAAGATGGAGAGAAAAAGCATGAACCAGGCGCTGATATCGATTTCCCAGTAACCCGGCATGATACCCATAGCCTGAAAAACAAGTCTTATCGGCTCGGCCCAGCGGGCCAGTTTGATCTTGGTCGGCACCTGAGTGTCGTCTTCGCTGGCCTCCTGAATCAACAGTCCCCATCCCTGCCGACGCGCCTCCCGGTGCAGAGTTTCCGCTTGTGCGGCCGGGACATAACCTTGCAGATAACATACGTCTTCATTTTCTCCCATGCCGGAACGGGCCTGGGCGAACTCGATACGTTGATCCAGTTCGACCGCGTAATCTGAGAGGAGCGGACGGCAGCCGGCGTATTTGGTTAAGCGCTCGGTCAGCTCCCGCTGCTCCTGGCCCGCTTTCTGAATGCGGTTTTCAATTGTTTCCAGTTCGGTTTCTTCCGGCGGTTCAAAGAACGGCAAATCTTCCGGCAATTCGATTCCCGGCGGCGCTGCCAGCAGGAGGTAGCGAAAGCGTTTGTCACGATTGATTTCTCTGAGCATGACCGCTTCCGGCAGTTCCGGCACGGAACTTTTGATTGGCAGTTGACAGAGACGCAGGTTAATGTTGTTTTCTATGATGGTGTTGAATGTTTGCCGGCTGAATCCGCCCCAAGGTTCAACTTTTTCTTTGATTGCCAGCCAGTGGGCTTCTTTTTCTTCAGCATTCTCAATCTCATCCAGCAGCTTCAGGATTTCAGATGCGGTTTCGTGAGGATCACCATTGGCGGCTTCACAGGGCGGCGCTGAATTTTCGTCGAGGCTGTTGTCATTATTGAATTCTCTTATGGAATTGAGCGCGTCGACTACTTTGGTTTTTTCGGCCTGCAGCTGATTAAGCTCTTCTGACTGCGGCGGTTTGACATCAACCACATGCACAATGCCCAGCTCCCCCAGCCGGTCAATCGCCGACTCGCGGTCTGAATGCCGGCAGACGAGATAGATGTGATTCATTTTTTCAATCATAGTGGAGCAATTCGAAATTGTCAGTTACAATGCCTGGGTTTTTCTTTTAGCGATCTTGGCGCGCCCAACCGCCGCCACCTGCTGGTCGCCGAGGAAGATCTGAATGGTCCGAATATTTTCCTCGGCCTCCGGTATTTTCACTTTTTCGAAGAGATTAACTCTTTGGGTGGTGACTCTCAATTCGTTTTCAATTGCCTCCAGCTGTTGCTGGGCTATACGCAGACGCAGTTTCAGTTCCAAGATCTTTTTGGCGGCATTGATCACGTCATCAAACCACATGGGTTCGGCGAAAAGGTCATGCTGTTCCTGATGAAAACGCAGCTCCTCGAACGCCGGTACATCAACCCCGGCCACATTACGTTCCGTCACCCGCCATTCAGCCACTTGCAGGAACTCGCCAATGCGCTCGGCCGTGTTCGGGTCAAGCAGTCGTATCCAACGCTCAATCTCATTCAATTCGTCCTCGAGCCGCTGTTGCAGCTGCCGGTGTTCTCCTCGCAGTCTCTGAGCTTCCATTTGCAGCTGCTGTTTTTTTAACTGCAGCGTCGGCAGATAGCGGGTGAACCGGCTGAGGGCGTCGCGCTGGGTTTTAAGCTCGGTTTTAGTCAGTTTGATCTTGGCCATTTGTTTGATCGTCCGAGTTTTGCGAATTGCTTCCGTTTTGCGGCCAGTAGTTATTGATCAAATCACTTTTCAAACCCACTTCCGAGGATTCGAAACATTCCGCCAGGGTCTGCCAGCCCTGATCCAGTGCTTCTTCCAGGTTGATATTGACATCCAGATCCATCATCCGCTCTTCAAACAGGCCGCCGTACCGCAACAGTTTCTGGTCCCATTCATTCATGCGGAAGCCCATGGACCTCTTTTCCAGGGTTTCCCGATAATCGGCGTATAGCCGGATCATGTTATCCATGATCGGGCGATGGTCCGGCCTGGTTTTATCGTTGACCAATTGTTTCAAACGACTGAGAGAGCCGAATGGATCGATGCGCTGATTAGTCAGATAAAACTGTCCCTCGGTGATGTAGCCGGTGTTGTCCGGAACCGGATGAGTTACATCATCGCCCGGCATGGTGGTGACGCTGAGAATAGTGATCGAACCGGCGCCTTCGAAATCGACTGCTTTTTCATAACGAGACGCCAGCTGGCTGTAGAGATCGCCGGGATAACCGCGATTGGACGGGATCTGCTCCATGGTGATAGCGATTTCCTTGAGAGCGTCGCAGAAGCTGGTCATATCCGTAAGCAGTACCAGCACCCGCTTGCCGTTGACGGCGTAGTTTTCGGCCACGGCCAAAGTCATGTCCGGAACCAACAGACATTCCACTACCGGATCGGAAGCGGTGTGAATGAACATTACGGAGCGGGTCAGGGCGCCTTTTTCTTCCAGGGTGTCGCGGAAAAAGATATAATCGTCATGCTTCAGCCCCATGCCGCCGATCATGATAATGTCCACCTCCGCCTGCATGGCGATACGGGCGAGCAGTTCATTGTAGGGTTCGCCGGCGGAGGAGAATATCGGCAGTTTCTGACTTTCCACCAGGCTGTTGAAAACATCGATCATCGGCAGGCCGGTACGGATCATGTTGCTGGGAATAATCCGGCGGGCGGGATTCACCGAGGGAGTGCCTATATCAATCATACTTTCCCGCAGGTGCGGCCCTTGATCTCGAGGCGTGCCGCTGCCGGTGAAGACTCGGCCGAGAATGTTTTCCGATGAGGTCACCTGCATGGGTTTACCCAGAAAACGCACCTGACTGTCGGTGGAAATGCCGCGGCTGCCGGCGAAGACCTGCAGATAGACCCGCTTTCCCTCAAGGCGGATGACCTGGGCCAGAGAGACCTGATCTCCAGTGGTTACTTCCGCCAAGGTGTTGTAGGCGATGTTTTCAGCATCCACCGAGATGACATTGCCGCTGATCTCGATTATTCGATGATGGATTTTTTTCATGATTCCTGGCCGTTCAGCATTTGGTTGATTTTTTCTTCGCTTTGTTGAAAATTATCGCTTTCAAATTCTTCATAATTCCAGTCGATAAGCAGTTGGCGCAACTGATTGAAAAAGCGCCGCGCCTGATCTTTATTTTCAAACTGAAATTCCTGATGCAGTATTTGGATGATTTTTTCAAAGCAGTATTGCTGCCGTTCCGCGGAGGTGGCGCCGTCAACCTTGTCGAAAGTGTTCTGCTGCAGGTAAACCGAGTCCAGCAGCTCGCCTTTCAGGTGGACGACGAAATCCGAGATGGGAGTGCCTTCTTCGCCGACAACTTTCATCATCTGGTTAATTTCATTTCCGCGACGCAGTATATCGCTTGCCTGGCGCACTTTTTTCCGTTCCACTATCGGCGGGTATTTACTCCAGCTTTCCAAAGGATCGATGGCCGGGAAGCGTCGGGCGTTGGCGCGATCGCGGGATAATCCGAGGAAGCCGCCCACAACTTTCAGGGTCGCCTGGGTCACCGGTTCTTCAAAATTTCCTCCGGCCGGACTGACGGCGCCGCCAATGGTGACTGAGCCGGTTGAGCCGTCATACAGCCGCACTAGTCCGGCGCGTTCATAAAAACCGGCGATCAGCGATTCCAGATAGGCTGGAAAAGCTTCCTCGCCGGGGATTTCCTCGAGTCTGCCGGACATCTCTCGCAAGGCTTGAGCCCAGCGGGAAGTGGAATCAGCCAGCAGCAGAACGTTCAGTCCCATTTGCCGATAGTATTCGGCGAGGGTGACGGAGGTGTAAATAGAAGCTTCCCTGGCGGCTACCGGCATGGAACTGGTGTTGCAGATTATGATAGTGCGGTCCATCAGGCTGCGGCCGGTGCGCGGGTCTTCCAGTTCCGGATATTCGCGCAGGATTTCCACTACCTCGCCGGCTCTTTCTCCGCAGGCCGCCACGACCACTACGTCCACTTGGGAAAACTGACTGAGGGCGTGCTGAAGGACTGTTTTGCCGGCGCCGAAAGGCCCCGGGGTGCAGAATGTTCCGCCTTTGGCCACGGGGAAAAAGGTGTCGACTATGCGCTGCTGGGTGACCAGAGTTTCGCTGGGAAGCATTTTTTTACTATAATTGCTGATCGGCACTCGAACCGGCCAGCTCTGAACCATGAAAACCTGTCGCTGTTCGCCGTTCTGTTCGACGGTGGCGACATGTTCTTTGAGGGAGAATTCTTTTTTCTCCGCGATTTCAGTCACCCGCCATTTACCGCTCCACCCGAAAGGCAGCATGATTCGGTGTTCGAAAATTCCTTCCGGGACGGTGCCGAGAGTTTCACCAGCCCGCAGCTCGGCCCCCACTTCCGCCGTCGGTGTGAACTCCCATTTTGTTTCCATGTCCAGCGGCGGAAAATAGAGACCGCGCTGCAGGAAAAAACCGCTTTCTTCCGCCAGTTCGGCCAGCGGATTCTGCAGGCCGTCGTAAACTTTGGTCAACAGCCCCGGGCCGAGCTGAACAGAAAGCAGTTCATCCGTGAATTCCACTTTGTCGCCCACCCGGATACCACCGCTTTGTTCGTAAACCTGCAGGTCGGCGACTCGGTCGCGCACGCGGATAACTTCGCTTTTCAAGCGCATATCACCGGTCAATACATAAGCCACTTCATTCTGCACAACCTGCGTGTCGAAAACCACGGTAATCATGTTGCCGTTGACCCCCGAGACCGTTCCGGTTTTCTGCTCTTCCGCCATTTTTCATTCTACCTTATATAGTTGCTGCTTGATTGAGTAAATGTTCGATGAGGCCGTCAAAGGCTTCGCGTCCGCGCTTTGTATCGTGATCGCGCCATTTTTCCGCCAACAGCAGCCGCAGACGATAGATTGCCAAAGTTTCAAAATCGAAATAATGCCCAGTTTGCAGGTCATCCAGCCGGCTCCATCGCAGCTGATCCAGAATTTTTTCTCTTGCCAAAGGTGTTTCTTCGCTCACAGCTTCGTCAACTGTACGGATAATGGTCGGAAACACCTCGGTCTCCGGCCGTATCCAGTGGTGAGCGGATTCACAGCCGCTGTGATGACAGCGGCGCCAGACCAGCAGGTTGCGCAGGTAAGTCTCCCATTCCTGCCACTGGGCCTCAACCTGGCACGATGAAAGCCATCCGGGAACCAGTTTTATCCGCGCCAGCTTTTGACAGGAGGATTCCGGAAGTTCACGGGCGGCCATGTCCAGAAATTGCTCTGAATCAATGTGCGGCTCTTTTTCCAGCTCCAGCGCCGGCAGGGAACTGATCAGATAGTAATAGTTTTTAGCGAACAAACCAGGCAGCCTTATTAATCAGATTTAAGCATTATGATTCGGGGTTTTCCGAGGCTGATTCAAATATCCGCAGCAGCCGCGGGCCGAGGAAAGAGGTCAATGCTTCAGTCAGCGCCTGATCGGAAAAATCATAGATGACATCTCCTTGGTCGAAGCGCAGGCGAAAACCGCTTTCCATCGAGGGCAGGGGAGTTAAGACGGTGTTATCCTGTAGTTCCTGTCCCAGAGCGTTGAATATATGTTCTGTTAGTATGCGCTGGTCTTTTTCCGGAATTTCCACCTCGGCTTCAGAGATGTCTTGTTCCTGCAGCTGCCGTTGGACGAATTCGGCAATGACCCGACCGAACTCTTCCGGGCTGGCATCGGCGGCTAGGCAGGCTTTTACCGTCGCCTGCATTCGTTCCCGCAGCTTTTCGCCAAGTGAGAGCAGGATGTCGCGTTCGGCTTGACGCAACGATTCTTCTCCTTTGCGCACCAGCAGTTCCGCTTCTTTGCGGGCTTCTTCGGTGGTTTTTTCAGCCTCTGAACGCGCCTTTTCAAGGATTTTTTCCGCCTCTTTTTGAGCTTCTCCAATAATTCGCTCTTTTTCGGCCTGCGCCTGGCTGACTCCTTCCTGATTGATTCGCTCCAGCAATGCCTGTAGTTCTTGAGTCACTTCTCTTTTCTCCCTGGTTAGACCCCGTCCGGAAAGGGGGTTATGCCCCCGCTGGGCTTGTCCCGGCGGAGCAGCAGATTGGTTTTCAGAAATTTGCAGACACCCCCCCTCATTTCCGCGGTATGACGGCGAGCCGACATGCCGCGGAACAAAAAAAAGGCTGAACATTCTTTTATTTGCAATCTTTCGCTCCGCCGGGACAAGCCCGGCGGGGGCGTATGAACTTTAAGTCTAGGAGATACCTTCCTGGATACCCTATAATTAGACCCCGTCCGGAAAGGGGTCAAGACCTGAATTTATGTTGCTGAAAACCTTGTCTCGAACCTTGTCCCGAACCGAAATCCGATTGGTTTTAATGTTTTCATCCGAAATGGAATATGGTTTGTGATCCGCCTGAGGCGGATTCGGGACAAAGTTGAACTCAAGAACATGCGATACACCTTTTCGCATAGCCTCTAAAGAGGCTGCCCGGTGGTAAATAACCATTTGTGTGTTAACCTGTATTATCAGGTTAAAAGGTTGACGGCAACATAGTACTGCGGCCGAGATCAAAAGAGAAACATATTATTTCCAAACGGATTTTCAACTTGCTGAACGATGTTTCTTGCAATTTCCGCTTGGTTAATCAAATTAACCCTGCTTAATTCATTAATTTCGTCACGAGAGGATTGAATGTGAAGTTCTCTGTTCACTGTAAATTTATCGAGGTTTTCCTATGAGGTTGGCGGTAGCTATTATAGCCGTGGCGGCACTGCATGTTTTTTTGCTCTGGATGATTTTTTTCCGGCCGGCGACGGAAGATGTCTTTGTTCCGGATGATAAGGAGAGAACGGAAGAAACGGTTGAAGAAAACGATGAGGAAACCGTTAAGCCCGGCAGGCAAAAAGACTTTTCCGGTTTCAGTCAGCCGGAAACCGAGCTGTCAGGCGAGGTCGCGTCCAAGGCTGAGGACTGTCGAACGGGTGTGTTAATCGACTGGAGTAATCAGAGAATACTTTGGGAGAAGGAGGCGGATAAAACAGTGCCGATCGCTTCGATGGTCAAGATGATGACAGCGCTGCTGGTGATGGAGACGATTGAAGACGATCCCGCAGTGTCTCTGAACACCGAGGTGGATGTGAGCGAGCGAGCCGCGCAAGTGCAGGGGCGGCAGGTCTGGCTGGATCCCCGGGAAACCTTCAGCCTCGACGATTTGTTGAAGATGATAATGATTCACAGTGCCAATGACGCCGCTTATCTGGCGGCCGAATTTATCGGCGATGGCGACGCGGATGCCTTTGTTGAACGGATGAATCAGAGGGGTGAGGACTTGGGGTTTGGCGGAGCTAAGTTCGTTAATCCCCACGGCTTGGATGGCGGCCGAGAGGAAACCGCCAATCGGGCCACCGCCAGGGAAATAGCCTGGCTGACATCACTGCTGCTCGATTACCCCAGGGTGGTTCACTGGGCCTCAACCTGGTTCGAGACTATTCGGGAGGACGATCCTCGCTTTAACCGTTTTGATCTGGTCAACACCAATCGCTTGGTGCGGGCTTATGAAGGTGTTGACGGGATGAAAACCGGCTACACCAGCCTGGCCGGTTTCTGTCTCGCCGCGACCGTTCAGCGGGACGGCCGCCGATTGATCGCCGTGGTCACCGGCTGTTCCTCGCAGAACAGCCGCAATGATTTAGTGACCGCGCTTTTTGACTGGGGATGGGAACAGTGAAGAGGGGGGCTTATGTGAGACTTCGCGTTGTTAACCTTGTCCCGAATCCGCCTCAGGCGGATCACAAACCTAATTCCAAAGTCAAAAAAAACAGGACAAGGTGCGAGACAAGGTTTCATATGCCGCAACAAGTCTCCACCTTGGGGTATCCGGCGCCTTGCGCCGGCGGCGGG
>PUNB01000190.1 GCA_003552565.1 Lentisphaerota bacterium | reverse complement strand
TAAAGCATACCCCTCGCAAAACATTCATGCCAAATTATATATCATGACTTTTATCCAAGGTGATAGAGATATAGGGCGAGTTATTACCGGATCTAGTAACTTCACCAAAGCAGGGTTAATTGATAATCTTGAATTTAATGTTGAATTAAAGAACCGTACAGATTATGATTTTGCTAAGCAAAAATTCGAAGAACTATGGAAAGATGCTGTTGATGTAAGTGAAAAATATATTCAGACCATCCAAAAGAAAACCTGGCTTAATCAAAATATATCCCCTTATGAATTGTATCTAAAGTTTTTATATGAATATTTTAAAGATGAACTAAGCCAAGTGGATGAAGTTTTTTTGAAGTATTTACCCCAAGACTTTAAAAGGTTGGAGTACCAGGAACAAGCCGTGTTGAATGCCAAAAAGATTCTCGAAGAATACGGGGGTGTTTTTATTTCAGATGTTGTGGGTCTTGGTAAAACTTATGTATCTGCTATGCTTGCCGGCCAGCTTGATGGCAGAACTCTGGTTATTGCACCCCCGGTACTTCTCGAAATAACCTATCCTGGTTCATGGCCCAATGTTTTTTCTGATTTCCGGGCTCCTGCTGACTTCGAGTCTATTGGAAAGCTCGATGCCTTAGTAAGTCGCGGCACTGAAAAATATTCTAACGTCATTATAGACGAAGCTCACCGTTTCAGGACTGAAACCACCATCAGCTATGAACAACTGGCGGAAATATGCCGGGGCAAGCGTGTGATCCTTGTTACTGCAACACCTTATAACAACTCTCCCAAAGATATTTTAAGCCAGATTAAACTATTTCAGAAGACCAAAAAGAGTACTATTCCCAACTTGCCTAACTTAGAGAGCTTTTTCAGTAAGCTTGAGAAAAAGATTAAAAAGCTTGATCGTAAAAAAAATTACACAGAATTTATTAAAGCTGTAAAAGAAAACTCCCGAGAAATTCGTGAAAAAGTTCTGAAATACCTCATGGTGCGGCGTACCCGCACAGAAATTGTTAAATATTTTGCGGACGATTTAGCAAACCAAGATCTAAAATTCCCTGAAATAAACAATCCCGAACCCTTATATTATCAATTAAATAATACTGAAGACACAATTTTTAACGAGACTATTAAGCTTATTACCCAAGAATTTAGATATACCAGATACACGTCAATGCTCTATTATAAAGGGAAAATTAATCAGCTCGAAGAGCAGTCGCAAAGAAACATGGGAAGATTCATGAAAATATTATTGGTTAAACGGCTAGAGAGCAGCTTTTTTGCTTTCAGGAATACCGTTGATAGGTTTATTAAATCCTATGAGTTGTTCATCAAAGAATTTGACAGGGGGAATGTCTATACCAGCAAAAAATATACTAATAAAATATTTGAGCTACTTGAAGACGATGACGACGAAGCAATTCAGCGCTTAATCGATGAAGGAAAAGCCGAAAAGTATAGTAGTAAAGATTTTAGAGCAGATATTAAAAAAGATCTGCAAAGCGACCTTAAAATATTACAGAAGATAAAGCATTTGTGGCAATCAATTACCCGGGATCCCAAGTTAATCAAGCTTATTAGTGATCTTTCTCAAAATATTGTTTTGAAAAAAAACAAACTGGTTATTTTTACTGAATCGAAAGAGACAGCGGAATACCTGTTTACAAATATTAAAAACAAGCTGTCTAGTGAAGTAATTTGCTTCACAGGTGGAGCTGGTGCAGCCACAAGGGAAAAAGTAATTGAAAACTTTGATGCCAACGCCCGTTTCCCTAAAGATAACTACCGCATCCTTGTTTCAACCGAGGTTTTGTCAGAGGGGGTAAACTTACACCGTTCCAATGTCGTAATTAATTATGACATTCCCTGGAACCCAACCCGAATGATGCAAAGGGTTGGGCGTATCAACCGGGTTGATACCAAGTTTGATAAAATATACACCTTCAACTTTTTCCCGACCATGCAGTCCAACAACGAGATAAAACTCAAAGAAGCTGCTGAAGCAAAAATCAACGCCTTTTTAACCCTTCTTGGAGGAGATGCGGCACTATTAACAGAAGGAGAGCCCATTACTTCCCATGAACTTTTTGATCGTTTAATCTCTAAACAGCTTTTAACCGGCGAAGATGAAACTGATGAAACAGAACTAAAATACCTTCAATTAATAAGAAACATCCGGGACAATGAGCCTGATCTTTTTGACAAAATAAAACGTCTTCCCAAAAAATCCCGCTCTGCAAAGCAATTAAAAGATTACAATGACTCTCTCTTAACATACTTCAGAAAGGGCAAACTCCAAAAGTTTTACCTTGCGTCAAATAAAAAAGAAGCTGACGAACTGGATTTTCTTACTACAGCCCGCATCATGGAAAGTGACATCGGAGCCAAAAGACATAAACTCCCGAAAAAATATTATGAACTGCTGGACAAGAACAAACAGGCTTTCGTTTATTCCACCATGGAGGAGGTTCCGGACTTAAAACCTCGGGGCGGTCTGGATAGTGCTACAAACATTTTAAAAATTTTAAAAGCG
>PUNB01000264.1 GCA_003552565.1 Lentisphaerota bacterium | reverse complement strand
TCGGCATCAGTCAGGAGATCGGCTATGAAGAGCATCTGCGGGTTTCCGACCGCACTGGCAGTGACGGCTATAGCGAAACCGCATTCAGCACCTCTCTCAGCCACCCCCTGGCTTTCCGCCAGGGCAGGCTGACCTTTGACCCTTCTCTGAGTTTATCCTATACCAATTATTTCCGCTCTGATGCTCTTGATCCTTATTTTGCAATCCATACTCCTCTGCGTTTTGAGTTCTTGCGAGGCCTGCGGGGAAGACAACAGCCTGACGCCTTGGAGATCACCGGCAGTCTGAGCCGGGATCTGGTAACGGTGAGTACCCGTACCGGAGAAAGGGCTGTCCGTTCAGAACTGGAGCTGGCGACACTTTATACTCGACATCTGCGGTTTGCCCGCTGGAAAGTGGAGAGCGGCTACGATTTCAGGCGCACCCTTTATGATGAAACAAGATATGAACACCGGGAGCGTGACGACCATATTATGTCGCTGGCCATGCTGTACGCGCTTACTCCTAAAATGGATATCGGACTGGGCGGAAGATATAAGATTGAAAATTTTCTGGAGCACACTGAGAATGACGCCGCCACCAGCGAAATTTCCGTCCAGACGCGCTGGGATCCGACCGGCAGGCTGGAGGGCCGGGCCGAGGTCGGGTATGAAACGGTGGACTATCGTCATATCGACAGGGATGAAGAAGGGATAACTCTCCGCGGTCGCCTGGACTGGCGTCCGACGGAGCGCTGGCGGTGCCTGGCGGATCTGCGGCATGAGTTCGATATTACCGCCGAAGATGAGAGTGGGAGCCGGGTCGACACGACAAGAGCGTCCCTGGGGGTGACCCGCCATTTGACCCGACGTTTACAAGTCGGGCTGACGCCGGCGATCCGGCATGAAGGTGGCGATCCGCGGGTTATTGAATACATTATTGATCTAACGACGCAGTACGCGTTCAGGTTGTTTGATTTTACTTTGCAGACAGGTGTGACCGATCGCCGCTCGGATGCGGATGATGATGAATACACCGCCGCCCGCGCGCTGGTGCGGTTTGATTTTGAATTCTGAAAGCTAAGGAAGGTTTAAAGATATGAAGAAGTTACTACTCCCCCGTTTCGCTGGCTTATTTCGCGGCTCAATGTTTTTATCACTCGCGGCGATTTTTTTCTTTGCCTCGTCGGTTCGGGGTGACAACCATGGCCGGGCAGGCGGGATTCGCCCGGGGGACAAGCTTGACATTGAAGTGTTTGATCATCCCAATTTAAGCCGGGAAGTCAGGGTGCTTGACGACGGGCGGATACGTCTGCCGCTGATCGGCTGGGTTCAGGCGGGGGGCAAATCGGTGGCGAACTTTTCCGAAGAGTTGTCGGAAGCCTATATCGGAGTTGAGATCGAGAACGCGTTTGTCACTGTCAGTATTATTGAGTACGGACCGCGCACGGTATATGTCACCGGCGAAGTGCTGGAGGGCGGCGCGGCTTTGGAAATCACCCCTCCTGCGGAGTTGACGGTTGCCCAGGCGGTAAGTTCGACCGGAGGCTTTACCGATAACGCGGACTTACGCAATGTAATTGTGAGGCGGCGTAATGCGGAAGGCGAGGTTGAAGAATTGGAAGTGGATGTACTGGATCTGATTACCGGTTCGAAAGGAGCCGCCGACCCCGCCCTGGAACCGGGGGATACGGTGATAATTCCCCGTTCCCGGCCGGTATATGTGTCTGGTGAAATCAATAATCCCGGCACTTATTATATCGGTACCAGCTCGGCCCTGCGCTGTTCGGAAATAATCGGGCGGGCTGGCGGTCTGACAGAGGCCGCGGATCGTTCCCGGGTGCTTATCTCCCGACCGGCTTTCCGGTCAGAGAAGGAGACGCGGCTGATCGAGGTTAACATGGAAAATGTTTTCGCCGGAGGTATTGCCGAGGATGTCCGGATCAAACCGGGGGATATGGTGATGGTTTCACGGAGGAACAAAATCTTCGTCTTCGGCGAGGTGGAAAATCCGGGGGCGATCGATCCGGAGCCGGACGTGCCCCTTACCGCGTTTCAAGCGCTAACCATGTCAGGCGGTTTTACGGCCTACGCCTCGAGAAACGATGTTCTTCTGGTCCGCGGGGATGAATCCCGCACCATCGATCTTCGCACACCCTATAGAGAAGGCGAAGAAAGCACCGATCCGGAATTGCGTCCGGGCGATATTCTTTTTGTCCGCAGTTCGATTTGGTAGATTTGAAAGTTCGCACAGAGATAATTGGGCAGAAATATGGGCAGCATTTTTTAACCGCTAATCATGCGAATCTACGCGAACAAGATAGATAATAATATCTTGTACCAGGCATGATGTCTGTGTATTTGTTTTATCAGCGTAAATCAGCGTAAATCAGCGGTTGATATTTGTTTGTTTTTCCCCCTATTGAAAACTGGGGACAGGGGCCTTGGGAATATTGAATCGTTGAATCGTTGAATTTTGAATTTTGCAACGCCCCAACCCCAACAGGCTTGTGGAACAATGCCCAGGGTTGACGCGTAAGCGGCTACTCTGGGCAAGGGGG
>PUNB01000268.1 GCA_003552565.1 Lentisphaerota bacterium | reverse complement strand
GACAAAACACATTTAGCAGAGAATCCATGAATATTTCGAGAATTGTCATTCGTAACTACCGAAATTTTGAATACTTGAACGTGCCTTTGGAATCTGGTGTCACCTGCGTGATCGGGGAGAACAACACGGGAAAGACGAATCTGCTTTATGCCTTACGACTTGCTATCGACGCCGGTCTTTCCTCTACGTATAGATCTCTTACGGAACAGGATTTTCATTCAACGATCGATGTGACAAAACCGTCTCAGGTTATAGTGTCACTTGACCTCACTGACTACGACGGAAAAGACAATGAAACCGCACTGGTGGCTGGATGGGAAATCGACGATAATTTTGCACGTATAACATACCGTTTTCGTCCCAAGAGTAATGTCCGCGAGGAGCTTACGAGCGAGACGCGGACGACCGATCTGACACTAGATGACTATCACTGGGAGATTACGGGTGGCGGCCCGGGCGATCCGGCGACAGTGGAATGGTATGACGACTTAGGAACCTCAGTACGGTTTAGCGATTTGCAAGCGTTTCAAGTCGTATTCCTGCCTGCCCTTCGGGATGTTCACAGCGATCTTAGGCAAAGCAGAGTGTCACCACTTGGCCGACTCATGTCAGTGCAGGGGATTCCGGAAGAAGAAAAAGAGAGTCTAGTAGACATTCTTAAGAAAGCCAATGATGCTATATCCAGCAGCAGCACTATCGCTAGTACTGGGCAATCCATCGAAGATATGTACAATAGAACTGCGGGAGAAGCGTTTCCCATGACTGTCGGCTTGGGCATGTCTGATCCGTCATTCACGTCTATCGCCAGAACTCTCACCGTCTTATTGTCGAACCAGTCCCTTCATGATTTTGAACCAAGCAGAAACGGGCTTGGACTGAACAATGTACTCTATATAAGTATGCTACTCGAATACTTCGAGCGTAGAATTGCTGAGGCCAAGAACGCGGGCCAGCTCCTGCTCATAGAAGAGCCGGAAGCGCATCTTCACCCGCAGTTGCAGCGGGTTCTGTACGCATCTTTAGCGGAGAAGCAATTCCAAACCATACTGACAACACATAGTACTCATATCACTTCACGCGCACCAGTAGCATCCTTTGTAAACCTAACAAATGATGATACGCCAGCTACTCATTCCAGCGTTCCCTCAGCTAATGGGCAGTTGACAGTACCAGAGGTTGCCGACTTGGAGCGCTATCTCGACGCGACTCGCTCGACGATGTTGTATGCCAGAAAGGTACTACTGGTTGAAGGCCCTGCAGAGTTATTTCTTATTCCGGTTTTGGCCCGTCAGGTGATGGGAATAGATCTCGACCGGTTTGGCGTCGCGGTGGTTCCGATCTATGGTGTTCACTTTGATGTATACGCGAAACTGTTCGGAGAGACGGGCATTACTAAGAAATGCGCGATTGTCGCTGATGGTGATCTTTGTCCCAGCGATGCACCCCTGGAATCAGACGAAGGTTCCCATGTGGTTTCTGCCTCAGACATTGAATCGTTAGAAAATGACTACGTCAAGGCATTCCTTTGTAAAACGACGTTTGAGCGTACTCTGGCTCACACAGGTCTACTTAGAACATTGAAGTCAACAGCTCAGGAATTGAGAGCCAAACAACTCACGTCGAGTGTTGAGATCGCCCTTGCCTCTGGCAAGCAGGACAAGAAATCGGAGGAACACAAAGCCAATCTTCGTAGTCTGGCTGAAACAATACTCAAGGTGGCTAAACGGACTGGCAAGGCGCGTTTTGCGCAAGTGGCATCCAAACATGCAAGTTTCGCCAAAGGCATGCCTAAGTATATTAAGGATGCCATTAATTGGTTACTTGTTGATGAAACTAACAGATGAGCAGAGAGCAGCTGTTTGTAACGATTCCAGCACGCTTCTCGTGGCGTGCCCGGGCAGCGGGAAAACACGCAGTATAATTGCAAAACTTTTGCGATGCGCAGAAGAAGTCGGGGACACAGCGCGCCGCGTTGCCTGTATCACCTACACCAACTCGGCGGTCTACGAAATCGAGCAGCGTCTCCGCTACTATGGGACCTCGGACGACGTTGATCGATGCGATGTTTCCACTATACATGCCTTTTGTCTCAACAACATTCTGGGCCGCCACTATTGGTGCCTATCAGAATTCCGCCATGGGTACAGAATCTTACCCCCCGAAGATCCATATTTTCAGGAGATTGCCCGAGAAGTATGTGAGAACCTTGGAGCGCCCATAGAAAACGCCGACCGGCTTCATTTGGTTCAGCGCGAACCTGATGGACATCCGACAAAGGGCGATGTGCCAGCCGATGTCGTATTCGCCTTCTGGAGCCGATTGAGTTCAGAAGGTCTAGTCGACTTTTCGAATATTATATATTATTCATACCGGCTAATTAAGGATATTCCAAAAGTTGCAAAGGGTCTCTCCTGCAAGTACCCGTGGATTCTTGTCGATGAATTTCAAGACACCTCCGCCCTTCAAGTCGAGATTTTCAACGAGATTGCGCTCCACAAAAGGACAAAATTCTTTCTTGTCGGTGATCCATGTCAGTCGATATACGGATTT
>PUNB01000055.1 GCA_003552565.1 Lentisphaerota bacterium | reverse complement strand
GCTTATGTGAGACTTGACATTTTTATGGATTAGGGCGAAAGATTAAGAGGAAAGATTAGGAAAAGACGGGTGCGCCCCTTAATCTTTTGCCCTGATCTTTCGCCTTAATCGGCCATGTAACACCCTCTAAGTCTCTCACTTCGTCTGATTTGTGCTCAAGCTCGACAACGCCGGGACTAAGTGCGAGACAAGGTGAGCACAAATTCTGAACGTTAACCCTTTTCGCGGAGGGTCAGGCTAGTACCAGCGCCACCCCATGCGTGTTGGATATTGATGACGGAATTCGGAACGGTCAACAGATCTGGATTTCAGGTTTCCCTGGCCATCGAAAATATCCTTGTCGTCCAGCTTCATCGCCTCTTCTCTGAGCGCTTTTCGCATTTCTTCAAGCTTGTCTGTATGGGTGGGATTCTCCGCCAGGTTATGTTCTTCCTTCGGGTCATTGATATTGTTGTACAGCTCCTCTATTGCCCCGGCCTCACTATAAATATATTTCCACACACCGTCAGTAATCATCACTGAGAAGCCCATGCCCCTCTCCGTGGTGGCGTAGTAATACTGCCGGATGTCCTCTCCTTTTTCGGGGCTGGTGAACACCGGCTGCAGCGGTTTCCCTTGGACTTCCTGTCCGATGTCGCCGCCGGCGGCCTGGGCGAATGTCGGAAGTATATCCTGCAAGCCAACCCGGGCGTCGCTTTCCGCCCCCTGTTTTACACCCGGTCCCGCGGCAATGAACGGCACCCGCACCGAGCCGTTGTGATGGCAGGCCTTGAAGCAGGAGCCGAAATCGCCGATCAGATCACCGTGGTCGGCGGTGAAAAGTATAAGTGTATTGTCGATTAAATCATGCTTTTCCAGATGCTCCAGGACTCTGCCGATCTGGGCGTCAAGAAAGGTTATGGAGCCGTAATAATAAGCCCGGGAAACCTGCCAGGCCTCGGGACTGATTGAGTCGATGCCGTGGGCAAAACGAGTTTCATCGATCGCCGGGTCTTTTTCCTGCAGAGCCGGTTCCACACTCTTGTCCCGCCATCCGAACGGCGGCGGTATTTCTCTGGGGTCATAGAGATCGTCATAGCCCCTCGGAGGATCATAGGGACTGTGCGGCTTGGGTGAACTCATCCATACGAAGAACGGCTGCTCGGAACGCTTATTCTGATGTTCATTCAGAGCTTCTATTGTACAGTCGGCGATCCAATGGTCAACGTAATGCTCCGGCGGCAGGGGAGAGCGACAGGGGCGGACATCGTTGTTGCCGATGCCGTGCGCCCGGGAGTATCCCCCCCAGCCGACATCTTCGAGGTAGTCAATGTAGTCCTCAATGCCGCCCAGCTCATTCTTTGGATCAAATTTTGCCAGCATCCGGCCGCTTTCGGTGATTTTCGCGTGCTGAAATCCATGCACAAGCCGCGGTTCGCCCGGCGGTGCGTAAGGGACAAAATGCAGTTTGCCAAGAGCGTATGTGTGGTAGCCGGCAGACTTCAATGTTTCTGTGAGCAGCGGCTGGTCTTCCTTTATTTTTCCGCTATTGGTTTTATGACCGGTGCAGACTTGCGGATAATTGCCGGTCATGATGGTGGCTCGGGCCGGAACACAGATGGGATCGGGCGAAAACCCGTTGCGGAACAGAATGCCCCGACGCGCCAGGCGGTCAAGGTTAGGGGTTTGAATAATGGGATTTCCCGCGGCTCCTAAACAGTCCCAGCGTATCTGGTCCGCGGTGATGAGAAGTATGTTCGGTTTGTCCATGATTAAAAATCTCTATAGTTACTGTCAGATGAAATAAGACATGCGCAAGCGCAAGTGAAATTCAAACAAATATCATAGCTCAAGTTTTGAAAAATGAAATCATAGCCTAAAGCTTTGCCCGCAGGCCTGCCGCCAATTCCCTCAGGGTTTCGGGATCGGAGCTGAATTCAACCGTGCCGCCCCAGGCCGCCGGACGAGTGTCGCGTCCATGCGTCCCTTTGATTCTTTCCGCTTTCAGAGATACTTGGGGTGGAATCCAGCGATCCAGCATAAGTTCAGCGGGGTCAAAGCCGATTTTGTTATGAATATCCACGTGGCCGGCGTAATCTGGCGGTTTCTCGCTTTCCTCCCACCAGGGGTAAGCGAACCAGGCGCCCTCGGACGCCTTCAGAACCAGATCGCCGCCGCGCCAGTGTGCTCCCTCCTGGTTCTGGAAAACCTCGGCGATGCCGGGAGTCGCCTCCAAGCATTGCCTTACTGACTCGATATCAGCTGGATTCCGGACGTATACCAAAGCGCATTGGTGGTCCACCGCCGCCACCGCCGGACTGGCGTAAAGATCAGGATATGATCGACTGCCGACTTTCCTGTCCCAAAACCACCCGGCTCGACGCAGTATCAGGTTCGGATAAACCACCTGTTTTGCTGGTTCCATGGCGTAATCCCCCCAAAGAACAACCTCATAATTGTGGCGGTCGGCGCACTCGAAGAGCCGCTCCCAGCAGGGTTTGATTTGTGCCAAGGCCTGTTCGGTTTTCTCCCGATTTTGAGGACCGTGACGCTGCAGGGAATAGTCCAGATGCGGCAGATAGGTGAACAGCAGTTCCGGAGCAAGCTGCTCATCCCGCATGATCTCACAGGTTGCTTCGGTGATCCATTCACTGCCTTTTATAGAGGTGAAAGGCCCCCAGTAATGCTGAAGCTTGAATTTCCGCCCCAGTTTTCCGCATAACCGCGGGAATAAATCGCGCGGCTGACTGTAGCAATCCTGAATCATGCCGCCGGAATGTTTATGTATGGGAGCGGGAGAAAGAATGATGTCGGCCTTTTCTCCCAAGCTCTGCTGCCAGAAGAGCATGCCGGTACGCAAACCTTGGGCGCGGGCATTCTCCCAGATACGTTCGCCCTCCACTAAATGGGCCGATTGGTTCCAGAACTCCGTTTTCGACAGGCCGCGGTCAAAGAAGCCGTTGGCAGGCATGCCGTGGGCGGGTGTCGGCAGGGCCGTCCGAAAAGTCGCCTGGGCCGTACAGGTGACAGCGGGGAATTCAGTTTTCAACGGCGCCATGGTGACCGGCAGATCAGCAAAATATTGCGGATATTTTTCCACCAGCTCATATCCCAGCGCGGCTGTTTGTATGATAAGTATTTTCATGTCTGTATCCTGCATTTTGAAGTAGTTCTGTCAAGAAAGCGACGGCTTTCTTTTTCACAACGCTCTTGTTATCAGTTCTTTCTGACTACGCGGCGAGTCTCCCCGCAATAAAAATAATATTTATGTGCTGGTTTCCTTGTCTCGCACCTTGTCCCGAACCTGCCTCCAGATCGTCATTCAAAACACTTCCCTGGGCCTTTTTTCTCTGCTTTAAAAAACATCAAACCAATCATCAGGCCGGCGGCACCGTAAAAGCAGATTATCGGCTGCGCCGGAACGCGAAAACGCGGATGCGACGCGGGGCCTGGAATGAACAGCAGCCACCCGAGCAGTACAAGATGAAACAAAAGCACAATGACAAACCCATGTTTGCGCCGCAGAAAATAAATAATCGCCGTTCCCGCGCCCAGGTATTGTGTCAGCAGCAGGCCGACGAAAGGGATTGAGAGAACGGCCAGGGTAAAATTGTCCTCAAAATAATGTTTAACCCCGGCCGCAAGTCCTTCTGTCTGCAGGACGGCCAAGGTACCGCGACCGCCGACTTCAGCTCCGAACAAGGCGGCCAGATTGCCGAAATCCGGCAGCAGTGCGTTCAGACTGGAGCGGGTGTGCACAAGAAGATAGCGGCCTGGTGCCTGGGACAGTATAGCCAGCCCCCGGGAGCGGGCAAACTCGGCTTGTTCTCTCTGACCGCCCGCTTCTGCCAGTTGCGTCGAAAATTCTTTCTGTACTTCAGCAAAATCCCTGTTTTGTAAATGAGCCTGCAAAGCGCAGGCTTTGTAACGGTAAATATTGATGTCGCTGACAGTGGCGATCCCGAAATAGTCGGCTGTATGCAAGTTACGTATGCTCCAGGAGAAAGGCACTAGCAGGGCAATAACCAGAAATAAAACGGCTGGTTTTACCTTGCCGCTTCGAACCGCTAGATAGAAAGCGAAAACCGGCAGCAAGGGTAGAAAAATCGCCCGGACCAACACCAGCACCCCGGAAACCAGCGCTAACGCCGACAGCCGCCAATCGATTTTCGCCAGGATACACTTTGTACTGTCTGCAGAGGAAGAAAGAAAGCATCTGATCCTGTTTGTGGAGGAAACCGCGGAACTCTTGCCCCGAAACGTTTGAAAATTTTGCGCACCATCATACCAGGTCAGCCATTTTTCAACCCCAAAAAGCAACACCAAGAAAAGGAAAGTGAAAAGGTTTTCTGAAAGTATTAGATTGGCGGCCGCCACGGAAACTGTGGAAACCGCCAGAAGTAAAGCCGACAAAAGCGGCAGCCAATGGGCTGTTTTCACATTGGCCGGCAGTAATTCTGGAAATGCCTGCATCAGTTTTCGGACCAGCCCGAAAAGGAGCACACAGGAGGCGGCGCCGATGATCGCCTGCACGAAGGCAGCCTGGACACCGTTATTAACACCCAGACGCATGAGGAAAGCCAGAAAGAAAGGATAACCGGGAGTCCGGAACAATTCCGGTTCATCATTGACTGCATAAGCGCCGCTTTTGGCCAGTTCCTCCGCTAAACGCCAATAGCTGTGAGAGTCCGGACTGAACAGCCGCTTCGGTTCGGATATCGCCCATAAAAGAGGCAACAGCCTGACTCCCAGAGCAATAAGAAAAATTATAATCAGCCAGCGGCGGCGGAAGTCCATACTCAAGTTCAACGTTATGTCAAAAGTAAAAAACGGAATGAATTTCGAAGGGTGTTCAATCTCAGCTGTCACGCTCGGTATTTCCACAATACCACAGCCTCCCGCGGAAAACATGGATGCCCCCGGATAGACCCGGAAAAAGGTGGATCTGCCCGCCACCGGGCGCCTTGTGCGCCCGGGTCTATGTTCAACGGCTATTCACCGTTCCATCCCCCTCTTTTTCCGCCGTCCGGACGGCGGAAAAAGAGGGGTGAGAGAGTGTGTAGCTGTGCTTTTAGCCATTGAACATATTCACCCGCCTGACGAGCAGGCGGGGGTCTTGGACAGCTCGCCCGCTATCGTCATCCTACACTTCGTCAGTCCAATGTTCACAAATACAGCAAGATCAGGGTGTACGAGTACGTGCAAGTGTAAAGCAGTGATCGAAGTGGTGTCCGCTTACTTGTACACACCAATCTCTGTAATTCTACACACTTCGTCCCCACACTTCGTCCCCCCACGCTTCGTCCCCACACGCTTCGTCCTCAGTGCCTGAAAGCAGGGCGACTAAGTGTATAAGACTAAGTGTATAAGACTAAGTGTATAAGACTAAGTGTATAAGACTAAGTGTACATGCCTCCCTGACACCTGAACACTGAAACCTGAAACTACGAAGTCTCACATAAGCCCGGCCGCCGGCGCAATGCGTGCCGGATACCCCGAGGAAGAAACAGTGAATACTAATAATGAATTTTGAATTCTGAATTCTGAATGTTGAGTTTCGGACAGACCAAGCAGCTACACTTCAAAATTCATCATTCAAAATTGTGTTTCACCTAAGCCTACCGCAGGTCCGACCAATCTGGTAATTCCATCTGTCCGGGGCGGGATATGGGTGTGGTACCACCGAGCCAGGAGTCAACCATTACCAGCTGGCTTTCGCCGCCGCGTTTGCGAGTGACCGCCAGGTGGCGTCCGTCCGGCGCCCAGGTGGGCGATTCCCAGTCGCCGGCGCCTTCGGTGACAATTCGTCGCTCCGGAGAGCCGGCGCTCTCGTTCATATCCACCACCGCCACGACATAGCGCCCGCCGATGCGGGTGGAGAACGCAATCTGGTTGGAGACGGGACACCAGTCAGGCTCGACGGCTTCTTCAAAATCCCGCAGGAGCCGGCTGCTGCGTCCGTCGGCGCGATTCAGCAGATAAAGGTGCGGGCGACCGCCCCGGTCAGAGACATAACATAGATAGTCGCCACCCGGCGACCAGGTGGGAGAGGTGTTGACATCGCTGTCCCGAGTCACCTGAGTGGTTTGATTGGTGTTCAAATCCATAAGATAGAGATTGACCGCGCCGCCCCGGCTGAGAGACATGGCCAATTGATTACCGTCGGGAGACACCCTGGCGCCGGCGTTCAGTCCCCGGAAGCGGGCGATACGGCGCTGTCTGCCGAGATTGGGCTCGGCCTGCATTATTGACATCTGTGTCGGTTCATAATAGGTGTAAAAAAGCCGTTCAATGCCCCTGCCGCCCCAGGATGGCTCAGTGGATATGGAACGATTGCGGGTGATCCGCCGGACTTCTGTTCCGTCAAAATTCATGGTGTAGATTTCTTTCTGTTCATTATCCGTCAAGACAAACGCCAAGCGTCCAGAAGCGATGCCGGGAACGTCAAAAAGACGATTCAGCAGCATATCGACTGCCTGGAAAACGCTTCTTCGGGGCGGATGACTTTCCGGGGTGACGAATTCGAACACTGTCTCGCCGCCGCTGCCCAGCGCCAGGCGCAAGCGGCCGCGACTGTCATCTCCGCCCCAGGCCGCTTGTAGTTGATAATCCGCGGCTCCGGAGTCCTGAACCCTGAACCAGCCGCACCTGATTAAGGTACGTCGCAGAAGCTCTTCCACTTCCTCCGGGCCGTTAAAAGACTGGATAACCAATGTAGGGTCCTCTTCAACACCGGGCTTGCGCACCACCGCCTGCAAAGGTTGAGCGGAAAGAATGCTTCCTGAACATAAAAACAAGACAAGAAAAAGATATGTAATAGGTTTAATGGTCATGGTGAAAAATTCCTGAATTATGTTTTTATTGGAAATCAGTACATGAGCTTAATATATTGAAATTCGGATTATTTCCAAGGGCGGGGCTGCTTTTGTTATCGCGATCGGTGTTTTGGGAACTAATAGTTCGTTAAGCTGGTCTTATATTAATGGCATTTGCTTCGGGGCAGGGTTGACCCCTAATTTTGTGCTCACCTTGTCTCGCACTTAGTCTGAAAAATGAGGAATCGACAGAAAACCAGACAAGGCGCGAGACAAAGTTTTATTTTTTTGTGCGTGTAGAGTCTGCAAACACCTTTTCGCGTAGCCTCTCACTAGACCCCAAAAACACCCAATATACCAGGAGTTGGAAATGTTTAAGAAATTATTTAATCACAGAACCGCTCTAATGGTGATGGCGGCGGCCGTAATCTCACTCAGTCTGTTCCTGGCCGGCTGTGCCGGCCCCGATGCCGGCGCCGGCCGCCCCGACGGCGAGGAACTGCCTTGGAACTCACCGGCCAACTGGGAAAGGCAAGCGCCTATCGGGACACCATATTGATGCCTTAGAGGAGATTGTATAGTGAGGCGCGTGGATTATTCATACCTTCGTAAATTGGCGCTGCTCTGTTTGTGCCTATCGCTTATGGGCTGCAAAGCATCGGCGGATCTGCTTAAAGGGTTCGGTCAGGACAGCTCTATCGTCGAAAACGAAACTGAATATGAATGTTTGCCCAGTCCTCCTTCCCCGTCCCCGCCGGCGCAGCACGCCGGCGCCGAGGGGGCTCCGCCTTTACCCTTGCCGGTGGTGCCGCTGCGTCGCACGGAAAAAAAGAATCCGCCGCGGCCGCCGGTGTTAATCTCGCGCATTGTTCCTTCCGAACAGCGACAATGGCCTGAAGAATACGGCAATGTCGATAATCTGCTGCGCTGGCTGGCTGAGAACATGGATCTTCATTTCAGCTCCACGCGCTTCGGGGAAAATGAAATACCCGTGGATAATTCTGAAATACCGGCTTTATACCGCACCGGCATGGAGTCTATTTCATGGTCTGAAGATCAGCGCCGACGGCTGCGTGATTATGTGAAACAGGGTGGAACTTTGGTGCTGGAGGCGCGCTGCGGACGCTGGGATTTCTTTGCTTCCGCTTTGGAAGAACTACGGACCATGTTTCCCGAAAATCCTCCCTATCGGTTAAACTTCGACCATCCACTATATCATTCCTACTACGATCTCGATCCGGAAGACATCCAATATCGTGATCACGCTCGGGAGGCCGGCGCTCGAAACTCCATGCCCAGCGCTATCGGCATTGATGTCGGCTGTCGAACCGGGGTTTTCCTCTTCCGCTGGGATGTCAGCTCCGGCTGGGACGGCCTGGATGAGGAACGCGCCCCGCACTGTTTGGGGTATACGGTTGAAACATCCCGTGTGCTTGGAGCCAATCTAATGGCTTATATAACCGCTGAACATCAGACCGCCCCTTCCCTGGGGCAGAGCATGCGCTTTGTCGATGCCTCCTCAGTCCGCTCAAGAACAGATAAGTTCACTGTCGCCCAAGTACGCTATCCCGGGTTATGGAAGACCCACGAGGCGGCCATACCAAGGCTTCTGGATGCTTTTCACCGGCGCACCGATATACCAGTGTCCTTCGATTCCCGGGAAGTGGACATTGAATCAGGGCGTTTGTTTGAGTATCCTTTAATCTATATGACCGGCCATCATGACTTTGTCATTTCCGAAAGCGGCCGCGCCAATCTTCGCCGTTACCTGCGGAGAGGCGGCATCCTATTTGCCGAAAGCTGCTGCGGACGGGAAGGCTTCGATCAGGGATTTCGGAACTTGATCCGCCAAACATTCCCCGAAGCGGAGTTAAGCCGCCTCCCCCAAGGCCATCCCATCTTCAGATTTCCCGCCCAAATAGAGGAAATCTCCCCTCGACCCGCTCTCGCCCGGCGTTTAAGAACTCAGGATCAGATTGAAGCGCGGCTGTACGGTCTGTATATTGACGGACGTTTGGCGGTGATTTACTCTCCCTACGACCTTTCCACCGGCTGGGAAGGGGGCCAGTCTCCATACTGCGCGGGAGTCGCGCCTGAAGACGCGATGAATCTGGGTGTCAATATATTCTTTCACTCGCTGCTTCAGTAAGAAATTCGAACAATCATAAAATAAATGGGTTGCTAATAGTTTTTACCATGATACCTCTATGTCTGGTTACAGGTTTTCTGGGAACAGGGAAAACTACTTTTTTACGACGAACCATGCAGAAAAACCGCGACCGCCAGCTGGTTTACTTAGTCAATGAATTTTCCCCCAACGATGTTGATGCTGACATGCTGTCGACCCAGAAAGCAGAGGTTATCAGTGTTGCCGGCGGCAGTATATTCTGCCGCTGCCTGGTGTCCCAGTTTATCAGGCAGCTTCAGGGGATTTCCGAGAATCGGCCGAACACCGAAGGGGTGGTGATCGAAGCCAGCGGCATGGCTAATCCGGAAACCGCCGCTGATATGCTGGAGGAAACCGGCCTCTCCGATAGTTTTTATCTGGCATCCATTATCAGCATTGTGGAACCGACCAGTTTTCTTAAACTGCAGTATACCCTGCCGAACATAATCAAACAAGTGGAATCCGCCGATGTGGTTTTGATTAATAAAACAGACAGTGCTCCGACGGAAAAAACAAAGAAAACACAAGAACTCGTCCGCCAACTTAACCCCACAGGGGAATGTCTTCAGACCGTCCAGGCTGAGGCAGAGATTGATTTATTCGGCGGCACAGCTTCAAAACAGAGAGGAAAGGGCGAATTCCTCGGCTGCCGGGATCCAAACTACGCCACTTTTACCACTTATAAACAAATTGACCCGGAAGTATTGCTGACTCTGATCAAAAAATATGAACAGGACATTTATCGGATTAAAGGCAATCTGCAGGATGAATTTATTGATTATTCCTCTGCCGGTATTGTTCGCACTGCAGTAACCGGCGCCGAACCTAGATTAGTCTGGATCGTCAAAAGCGGTAGTGAAAAAGAAATTGAAAAGGAGATTGCCAAGATTCAACCTTAATGCTATATTAATTTTTAGATTCGGGATTAACCCCGGAATTATTCCAGCAAAATCGGTCATATTTTGCTTTTTATCCACCAAATAAAAAGGATCTTTAACCATGCAAAAACAAACCCGTTTAAAGTTTATAAAACTACAAAGTTACCTGGCTCCGGCAATCGCCTGTCTGCTGGTGTCGGTATCACTTCAGGCCAACGCTCAAAGCGCCGAGCAAATACTGGAAAGAATGCGGCAGGAATATGAGAATGCGATTCAAGATATTGATAATTACACTATTATCAGTGATGAAGACACTACTCGCTTTGTCAAGGCTTATGACAACGGTCGTCCATATTTTGAGATCGACTTTGAGGCTAGGGAGGAAGTGGATGAAATGCAGGCCGCCTCCGCCGCCACGAGCACTGATCTTTTCCGCCCGGAAGTTTATTCCCGGTTGCGGGAAGAGGCCCGACTGAAAGGAAGGGAAATGCTTGGCGACCATCGAACATACGTTCTGACGATTGACGAACTTGATGGGTTCATGGATGAAGCCGGCGTTGAAGGAACTATGAAAGACATAAAAATGCACATAGACGCGGATGATTGGGTGCTCAGAAGAATAGAGTTCACCGCCGACACCATGGTCGAAGGCAGAAGAGCCAATATCGATATCCTCAGCGAATTAAAGGACATTCGCGAAATTGAAGGCCTGCGTGTGCCTTTCAACACCGTTACCACTATTAGAGGTTTGAGCGACATGCTGTCGGAAGAAGAGCTGCAAAGAGCCCGCCAGGGGATGCGGGAGCTGGAACGACAGCTCGAGCGAATGGAGCCGCAGCAGCGTCAGATGGTGGAGCAAATGATGGAACAACAGATGCGTCAGTATCGGCAGGTGATCGAAGGTGACGAAATGAAAGTCACGCGTCAGGTCCAGGAAGTGAAAGTTAACACTGAATAATCTCCAATCGCAATTCTCTGACAACACATAACATAGGAGAACAAAGAATATGAATACACCCAGACAAAGAAAAGTTCTATCTTTTTTCGCCATTCCGGCCGTCGCGGCGGGGATCGGCTTGGCACTGAGCGGTTGCGAAACGGTTCGTGAATATGAAGAACCGGAATATCGGCCCTTGCCCCAGGATCAGCAGCAGGTTCCGCAACAGCAGCCGCCGGCTCCGCAGCAACAGCAGCCGGCTCCAGCCCCCCAGCAGCAGCCCCAGCCGATGGTGCCGTAGGTTCTGTCCCTCCGCCGGGTAATTTCCCGTCGGAGATGTAACGCCAGTCTCGCGTAAGCTATTATTAGCCCCTCCGTGAAAAGGGGTCGAGACCTGAATTTATGTTGCTGAAAACCTTGTCCCGCACCTTGTCTGGTTTTCTGTCGATTCCTCATTTTTCAGACTAAGTGCGAGACAAGGTGCGAGACAAGGTGAGCACAAAATTAGGCCTGAAACCCTTTTCGCGGAGGGTCTAGCCAGAGTCTACGGCATGGCATGCGAGAGGGGTTGACGATCGGAACGCGCTTTACTCGTGATCCGCTCTCGTCGCCCGTTATCGTTAACCGCCTAAAAAAAGGCTCTACAGGGAAATCTGTGGGTAAGGTGATAAAGAGATTTGCGTGTGCGAGTACGTGTACGAGTACGGGAAATGCGGCATCGTCATACGGTTTCGTACTCGTTCACCTACTCTTACACGCGAATCTACGCAAATGGGCACCTCAACCGCGCGTCCGCGGCTAAGCGGGCGGGTAAGCGTAACCAAGTAAGGGTGAGACGAAGGGTGGGTGGAAGAGGGAACTGAAGTGTTTAGAAGAAAGGCGTGGAGAGCATGACACTTAATCCCGCACTTCATCGCACATGTAAGCCCACTCTTACTTGGTTACGCTTAAACTGTCTGCTTCGTCGGTATTGGGCATGAAGAAGACTAACAATATACCCACAAATTCTGCTGACGAGGCAAAAAAAAGAGTTTTGTGAAACTCTAGACAAGGTTCGGGACAAAGTTAACAACGCGAAGTCTCATACAAGCCCGCCCGCCGGCGCGATGCGCCTGATACCCCGAGGGAGAGGCTTATTTAATGGTTTCTGGTGTCAGGTTTCGGG
>PUNB01000024.1 GCA_003552565.1 Lentisphaerota bacterium | reverse complement strand
GCCTGCCGCTTGTATCTGGCGGTTCGCGGCAAACACGACTCCAGGCACGGCCGGGGACGACCGTGCGTACTTTCAGGCTCAGGCCTAAAGTACTACGGGCGTCTCGCCCGTAGCCCTTTCGCGCCGCTCACCGATACGGCTGTCGAACTTCTCCCGCATCACGTACAAAGCTCACTATATCAGAGTTGGTGTCGAACAAGTTATTGAACCGTTTCGTAATCAGGTCGAGAGTCCATTCTTTTTTTATCTTTCGCTCCACCGGGGACAAGCCCGGCGGGGACGTTTGTACTCGAATCCGCCCTGGTATCAATTCCAGGAAGCGGTTAAAACGCATCAGAAATTCAAACTATCTGTTCCCGTCTGTCTCCCTTTTTTATCGGGTTTACCTGTCCTTCCTTTCGCGACCAGTTGCGACTTTCCTTTGAGCCAATAATTTAGTCAAAGCGATTTCTTGCAACTTGCACTTTTCCGTTTAAGTTACGCTACTGCTTTATTTATAGGGAGATGGCATATATTACGTCATTTTTTAAAAAGGAGAGTCTCTCTCTGAAGATTTTCAAAAAACTATTGAATCTATTGTTGGCAGGCAAAGAGAGCAATAAACGGGTTCTAATAAAATGAAATCTCTATTTGGTTACAAGACAGTATTTTTAATGTCGACTCTTTTGCTGTTGTTTGTCAGTGCGGCAATTGTGAAGGCGGACATAAATTGGGCTTGGCATTTGGAACAGATCGGCTGGGAGTCCGCCCTTAATGATTCGCGCTGGGCAGATGGCCTGACTTTTGGCCTGGGCCAGGGGATTGCCGTTTTTGACACAGGAATTGACGAGGAGCATCTGCTTTTTACAGACCGGCAGATAGGCGGAGAAAATTTTACTGATGATACGCCGCCGCTCGCACCGCCGGAGTGGCAGGATGGAACTGGGCACGGAACCGCGGTGGCTTCAATCGCGGCTGGAGCGGAGGCGACCCTCGGTGACGAAGAAAATACCCACATCAGCGGTCCGGCCAGAGACGCGGACTTATGGTCAGTGCGCGTATTGGATAACGACGGTGGAGGCAGTTTTGATCAGATCAATGCTGGTCTGGAATGGGTGATTGATCAAACAGTCAATGAAGGTGCCAATATCCGTGCGGTCAATATGTCACTCGGCACCACGGTGACTTTTATTGACCCGGATGAGCTGACTGGGGAGGTTGTGGACACTTTCAACAGTCATGCCCAGACTTTACGCTCGTACAATATTCCGATTGTGGCGGCCAGCGGTAATAGCGGTGAACAGGAAGGCCTCTCTTTTCCGGCGATTGCCGAGGATGTGATCGCTGTCGGCTCTTCCGATCAGGATGATCAAATCTCTGAGTTTACCAATCGTAGCGAAGATCTGGATATGCTCGCTCCCGGTGAAGCGATTCCGGCGGCTCTGGCAAGGGAAGAGGAAGAAGATCGCGCCGATCTTGTGGGCTTCGGCAGCGGCACCAGTTTCGCGGCTCCTTTGGTAACCGGCGCAATTTTATTAATCAATGAAGTGTATGAAAACAGGTGGGGCAACTCGCCGACATATGATCAAATATTCGATTTTGTGACTTTCAGTGATACTGTTATTGAGGAGAATGATTTGGCTTTCCCCCGTCTTGATTTACATGCCAGTCTTGAACGAGCATATGTAGTGCCTGAACCGGGAACTATTTGGCTGCTGTTGGTGGTTTCATTGGTATGGTTCTCTGGAGGACGGCGGCGGGCAATAATATTGTCGGGCGGGAAATAATTCATGCAATATAAGACCAAGCCCCCGATGACACTGGACGGTTGGCACGGAGAAACTCGCATGCTACAGACGAATTCATAACTGCAAGAAGGCATTTTAATGAGAAACGCTTGCTGATCTTTTCTGGCGGCTCGTACATCTCGGGAAAGGTCGGTCGCCGGAACGGGGCGGGCGCACGCTCAGTTCCCCACTCTAGCCATTTGTGACTAAGAGGTAGCCATCGATCTAGGTGCTTTCCCTCTGCAATAGGTGCTTTCCCTCTGCAAATGGTTTGAGATGGAGTGCGTCTTTCGTGTCCTGTGCCAAATCGTTCATGGTAAAGGCGCCTGAGACGATCAGTGTCGATATACCGTTAGGTTTTAGAAGCTTGTACGCTCGTTCGATGAAAGCGACATAGATAACCCATTTTTCCCGAAGTTCCGCTTTTTTTCCGGGATCACTTTCTGAAAAGTCATCCTTTGTGAATTCGCCGAATTCAGTAAAGAACGGATATTCAAGTCCAAACTCCCGCTCTTCTTCACTGTATTCTTCCGGTGCATGGATAAGAGTGTTTGCCGCCACGAATTTAAATTCGAGATTCGGGAGCGACTCGACACCGCGGTTAGATTTGGTGTCCTCCAGTTTTTCATCGACGATTAGCGAGAGAAAAAAGCGGAGCTTGGATATCTCGACAGCGATCGGCTGGATGTCGACGCCGAATATAGAGTTCTGAATTACACCGAGCTTATGCAGAGATCCCTGTTCGACGGCCGGTTCTATCATAACAGTGCACTGGATTTCCAGAATTCTAAAATTTTTTTGG
>PUNB01000136.1 GCA_003552565.1 Lentisphaerota bacterium | reverse complement strand
GGCTCGGTGTCCTGAACTGATGCGAAGCATCTTTGGAGTGCGGCGGCCTGACGCCGCTTTAAGATAGCCGCGGGGTTTCACATAAGCCCGCCCCCGGCGCGATGCGCCTGACAAACCGGAGCTGGAAGCTCCGGCCACCATCTTAACCGCCGGTACGTTGCGCCGGATACCCTAAGGGTGAGACTGGTGCGGCATAAAACCTTGCCTTGTCTCGCACCTTGTCCAGTGTTTTTTGACTTTGGAATCAGGTTTGTGATCCGCCTCAGGCGGATTCGAGACAAGGTTATATATTCGAAGTCTCACTTAAGTCCCACAGTCATATCCATTACAAATTATGACTAGCGACACGCGACCAGCGACTTTCTTGCTTTTCTCACTCAGGTTTCATCCTTCAGGCTTCCGCACTCCACTTGCTATTCACCACCCCGTCGTCCTGTCGTCCCATCGTCCTGTAGCCATTGCATTAAAAATTACGCATTACGCATTATAGATTACGAATTATGCGGCCAGCGGCTTTCCCGCTTTTCCTCCCTCTGATTTCAGCTTTCATCCTTCCGCTTTCCGCTCCCCCTCCCCCGCAGTCCCGTAGTCCCGTAGTCCCGCAGTCCCGTAGTCCAGTCGTCCCGTACAATTTTCACCTGGGTGCGGGGCCGGTTGATTCGCGAATGATCAATTCCACTGGTTCAGTGATTGTGCGCGAAAAGCATTCACCCTGGCGCAACTGTTGTAAAGTAATCTCCGCCGCCGCCTCTCCCAGAAGGGAAGGGTTCTGTGAAACAGTGGTAAGCGACGGCACGACGTAAGCGGAAAAAGAGATGTTGTCGCAGCCGATAATCGAGATGTCCTGGGGTATCCGGAAACCGTGATGCTGGAGGCTCGACATAGCGCCGATCGCCACATTATCATTCAGTGCCAATAGAGCCGTCGGCAGCGCCTCTCGCCCCTGTTCCGACAGAAAACGTTCCACCGTCTCACTGCCGCCGCGCATATTTTGGTCCTGCTCCGGTATTTCCAGCAGTGTGTCTTCACTGAATCCTTTCTCTCGCAGCACCCGCTCTATGCCCTGCCACCGAAATCGATGAGTGGTCTTCACCCCCAGCAGACCGATCCGCCGATGACCGAAGTCAAACAGCAGTTTCAACGCTTGGTATATACCATCCTCCATTTTCGGACGGATGGAGACCACCCCCGGCAGTTGACGCGGCACAAACCCCATGACGCAGACCGGTTTGCCGGCAGCGCTGAACATCTCAATATGTTCAAACGAGCGGTCTTCGATATCCACCGAACGGTCACTGAGCCCCGAAAATATTATGGCGTCCACCTGATGATCGAGAAAATATTCACAAAGATGCACCTCCGCCTCCGGGTTCCATTCAGTGCAGGCGAAAGCCAGTTCATAGCCGTTGGCCCACAACACCTCCCGGGCGCGGCTCAGTTTTTCGCTGTAGAATGTATTCTCCAGCTCCGGCAGGATCATGGCCGCGCGCTTGGTTCTCTGCAAACGAAAGCTCTGCGCCTGAAGATTGGGACGGAAATTAAGCTCCTTGGCCGCTTTCAACACCCGTTCCCGAGTGCGCGCATTGACCACCGGATTGCCGTTAAGCGCCATCGAGACGGTGCCGACCGATAAGCCGGTATGCTTAACGATATCCACGATCCGGGTTTTTTTACTAGGGCTGGATTTCTGATTCATAGGATGTTTTTCCGTTTTTACGCCGAAGGGGACATAGAGGAAACAGCAGAGTCGGGCAGAGTTTTTGATCTTACAACTTACAAGTCCATTCCGCTCTCCAATCATCTACACTGAACATACTATAATCTTGTTTATAAACGTTTCAAGCACATTTCAAGAAACTTTTGCCTCTTCAGCGGATTTCATGGGCACATTGTGGCCGTCTTTCATTCCCAATACCGACGAAGCAGGTGGTTTAAGCGTAACCAACTAAGAGGGGGCTTACGTGCGCGATGAAGTGCGGGATTAAGCGTCATGGCCTCCACGCTTCTCTTCCAAACACTTCGCCGCACTCCAAAGATGCTTCGCATCAGTTCAGGACACCGAATCGAAGGCTCTTTCGGAGTGCGGTGTCCGCCCGAGTCGGATAATAGCGTCCAGATATTGATCATGCCGGGATTTCGGCTGCCCAGCACAAAATTGTATCACATAGTAAATACACGGTACTTTTTTGGATTTTCAAGTTTTTTTGTGAAATTTGTGTTTTTCCTTTTATACAATCCGGAAAAAGAAGTTATGTTAATTTTTTGAACCATGGCATGTGTAATGCTTATTAAAAACATTCAATAAAGTTTGGGGTTCAGGTTTTGAACGCCGCCTCTCTAGATAGACCCCATGCGAAAAGGTATATTGCGCATTCCTAGGTTCAACTTTGTCCCGAATCCGCCTCAGGCGGATCACAAACCATATTCCATTCCTGATAAAAGCATAAAAAACAAATCAGTGTGATCCCATAACTCGTGACAATCGGGCGATTTTCGACTTTTTTGTGCTTGGGTTTTCGTTTTTTTCGATACCCCCAGTTAAGACTTTTGATCATTTGGCGCTCAAATATGCACTC
>PUNB01000015.1 GCA_003552565.1 Lentisphaerota bacterium | reverse complement strand
TACCGAACTTAGTCCGTTTACGGAACTCGACTCCGCGCAACGACATGGAACGCGGAGCGAAAAAGTAGTCTGGCCGAACCTTAAGGACCTCGGCCAGCGCGAGCAGCACCTCCGACCCCGGAAACGTCGCACCCCGCTCATACTTCTGCAACGCCGCGTGCGACACGCGGCCCTCCAACGCCTCCGCCAGGCCGCGAAGCGAGTATCCCCGCATCACCCGCGCCTGCCGCAAACGCTCCCCAAATGCTGTGCTCTCCTTGGTCTCCATGGTTGACAGTTTCGCCAAATTTATGGTTGTTTGTCAATCGAAGGGCTGACGAAGAGCGTCCGGCTCTTCCATGGTCTCGGCTGATCACCAGGTTAGCCTTCGCCCAATCGCCAGGGTTGCGCTTGTGTGCTCACGCAACGCCGCAACGGCGCTACGTTGGTCTCGTGCGGCGCTTTTCACGTCGCGCCGTTGCGCCGCCGCGTGAGTATCCCGCAGGAATTACGGCCTCCCGCTCCTCGCCTGTCAGGCGGTTCAGGCTGTCCGCGAATGTGTCGGCGGATGTGGAAATTTACTACCCAACTCCCAAAGAGGCGGCATCATGGCCTTCGCCAAATCGCCAGGGTTGCGCTTGTGTGCTCACGCAACGCCGCGACGGCGCTACGTTGGTCTCGTGCAGCGCTCTTCACGTTGCGCCGTTGCGCCGCCGCGTGAGTATCCTCCGGAATTATAGGCCGGTCCCGTCGTCATCTCCCCTTGCCTCGCCGGTTTCGAAGACCAATTTCGCCAACCGCGAGCAAATCGCCGACGGTTGCCGCTCAAAGTGCGCAGCCATCTCCGAGAGCGGCGCGCGCCGTCCGTGACTCAGCCTGGGCGCTCCCTTACCGCACAACATGGCCTTCTTCATGAAGACCTTCGCTAGACTCGTTTATTGGTTCGGAATCCGGCGCAGGATCCACGTATAGCCCGCGCATTAACTCTCCATAGTGAATCGTGGATTCCCAATCTCTCGGTGATACTTGGACGTATTCATCATCTTCAGTAATCCGAAAAACTATTTCAGATCCAATTACCAATGGCAGTCCACTGTCTTCAACTACATCTCGCAACTTTTCGAGTTGCTCTTCCCGCATTTCTTCTGCCTCGGGAATAGAGGCATTCAATGCATCAGAAAACACATCGTCAAACATCCAAGTGACCGAAACGGCGGAGATCAAATCATATATTTCCGAACTACAATCTATACTGCCCTCATATTGTAAATGAGCAATGGACCCGTCGGCGCCGTGGATTCTAGTAGGAGAATTGAGACGCACAGTCGACCGTAATACTTCGAAGCCATCTATATCAGTGAATATGAGATGTATCATCGATACAGTTTCTCCAAGCTTCTCGTTAAGCGTTTCAATATATGGTCCCCACTCATATTTATACCTCAGCTGATCTCCTATAAGTTTATATTCAATCCTTTGCCAAAATGCTCCTTGTGACTGTGGGAATATCTTATCTGCCGTTCGAACGGGATAAAATATATCGGTATTCGGGAAGTCGTTGATTTGCTTCATTGATTGACTTTCTTGATCAAATGCAGAAATGGTTGTTTCGTTTATTAATAAAAGATCTCCGGAACTCCTGTCCAGACGTATAATCCGGTCCCCATCCCAGAATATTTCATACGAATCAATGATTTCTGGCTGCCTGTCGTTAGCAAGCCCAGAAAATATGTTCGGAAGTAACAAGACGGCAGCCAAGCTTCCAGTGATCGAGATTATAACAGCAACAGCACCAATGGTGACTACCTGAATCTTTCTCATAACCCATCCCCTTTAAGTTGCGCTCGCCGGTGATTTTTAAGCGTATGCGCAGGCGAGCCTCATTACACCCGAAACACCTTCATCACCTCATCGCCGAGGTGGTTGATGACTTTGACGGCGATTCTGCCGGATTGCGGTTTTTCGAAGGGGCGCGAGGTCGCGGAGTGGAGGGTTTCCCAGGCCTCTTCGTTGATTTCGGCTTTGAGCGTGGTTTTCAGCGCCTTGTACGGATCGTTCTGGCCGAGGAAATAGGCGTGGCGCACGAAGAAGCTTTCCTCGTTGTAGTCCGTGTCGATGAACCAGCACGCGATGCCTTCGGGCCCGTCGCTGCGCACTTCGCCGGTTTGCGGGTGGAAAACATCCACCCCGTTGACAGTGACCTGTGTCCAGTGTTCAGTGGTCAGTGGAGAGTGGATAGTGGTTAGTGGCGAGTGGATAGCGCTTACGTCCGGTTGGCCAGCGCTTTCATCAGCGCGTTGAGCATCTTGTTGATATCCGCGCAGCCGTTCAATAAGGGCTCGGAATCCGCGTTCGAAATCAGGCCCAGCTCCTCGGACAAGGTCACGAAGGTTTCCAGTTCCGCCAGGGAGCCCCGCGCAACGCCAAGCGACTGTAGCAACTCGCCCGTGGTCCGCCGCGCCTAGCCCTCCGCTATGTTCCCTGGAATCGACGCCTCCGCCCTCCGGAATTGACTCGTCAGCCCGAACTTTTCTACGCCCGTGTGTTAGGCGAAGTCCGGCGCTTCCCTTGATGCTCCAACCTAAGCAGGAACCGTGATGGTACCGCTTTGTACTGTG
>PUNB01000202.1 GCA_003552565.1 Lentisphaerota bacterium | reverse complement strand
CATTATGTTGCGAACAACCACGAAACTGAGCACTCGTGAGCACAAAAACAACCCATTTCGCAACATAACGCGGAACGCAACATAACGAGACAAGGTTGAACTCAAGTACACGCGATATGCCTTTTCGCATAACCTTTACCCTAATCCCGCCAGACCACCGGCATATCATCATCGAGCCATGCGGTCGGGGGCTCATCTTCGAAAAACTCATTGTCCCATGGTTCAGCTGGCTGCGCGGTTTCATTGTCCGCATGTTTTTCCAAGGCGGAAGGATCACTGCCAGCTAGCAAAGCGCCAAAGGGCGGTGTCATTCTCTCCGCGTCTATAGCGTAGAGCATATCGGCGGGCAGTTCCTGAACGAATCGGCTTGCTTCCAGTTTTATCAATCCTTTCTTACGCATGTACTGAGCCCGCGGCTGATACAGTGCCAGCCAATCCCGGGCTCTGGTCAGAGCCACATGGAAAATACGACGTTCTTCTTCCAGCGCCTCGTCTGAATCCAAGCTTTGGCTGGCCGGGAAACGCCCTTCTGTCAGCCAAGGTATCAATACTGCCTGCCACTCCAGTCCTTTGGCCTGATGAACAGTGGAAAGCACCACCTGGCCGGGCGCGTTCGCCTGTCCCGTCATCTCCTGACCGGGATCACCGGAATATTCACTCGACAAAGTAACGTCCCCGAGAAAATCCGCCGCCATTGAATACTGCCCGGCGTAATTAATAACCCCTTGCAGATCTTCACTTCGCCGCTCCGGCGACTGAAAATTGGAAAACATGTAATCATTATAGCATGAATTCAGAGCCGTTTCCAGCACCGCCTCCGGAGAGGGCCATAAAGCAAGGCCTTTTTTCAAGGCTCCACTCATGATCGAAAATTCCTCTCGGCCTTTCGCCGGTATTTTTGGCTGCAGCTCTTCCAGCCGTTTCGGCAGCTGCTGACGCTCCGCCGCCATCAGCCGGGCCGCTTTTTCCGCCGTTCGCCGACCTACCCCGGGAAGCATCGGCAGCAGCCGCATCCAGGCCGTCTGATCCCGCGGGTTTTCCAGCACTCGTAAAAAAGCCAGCAAATCCTTGACATGCGCCTGCTCAAAAAAGCGTAATCCACCCCGCACCTGAAAAGGAATGTCCCACCTACGCAACTGCATCTGAATTTCCATGCTGTGATAGTGACTGCGGTAGAGGACGGCAATCTCTTCCGCCGGCACTTTGGCGGCAAGCAGATGCTGAATATGCTCCGCCGCCAGTTCCGCCTGCTGGTTGCCGTCGTAGCATCTGATCAGCAACGGAGAGGTTCCGGCCGTCCGGGCCGAGCGCAGAAGTTTCGGCAGCCGTCGCTGATTACAGGAAATATTGATATTGGCGATGTCGAGGATCGAACTGGCGGAACGGAAATTATCTTCGAGCCGATATACCGCCGCGTCCGGGTAACGTTCGGTAAACTGCATGATATTATTAAAATCAGCGCCGCGGAAGCTGTAAATCGACTGTGCGTCATCGCCGACAACGCACAGGTTGCGATGGGCGGCGGCCAGTGCGTCAACAATCTCTCCCTGAATGCGATTGGTGTCCTGATACTCATCCACCAGGATATGTCGGAATTGCGCGCCCAGCGAAGCGCGAACGTCCGCATGATCGCGCAGCAATCGATAAAAATAAGTAAGCAGGTCATCAAAGTCAGCCACTTTCAGCTCGGCCTTGCGCTGCTGGTAAAGTTCAAGCGCTTGACGCACTCCTTCTTCGACGGCGGCGGAAACCGGGAACAATCGCTTCAAGGCCGCGGACAGAGACTGCAGAGTGTTTTGGCTGAACCCGGAAATCCGCACCAGCTCAGCAGCATTGGGGAAATATTTTTTGCCGAATTCCGCCGCCGCTTCTTCCCGACAGCTTTTCATCAGGTGTTTGGCGTCTTCCCGGTCGATGATGGTGAATCCGGGATCCAGGCCCAGCCGGCCGGCGTAGCGCCGGACCAGCAGGTTGCCCACATGATGAAAAGTGCCGCCGGTCATGCCGCGGATATCGCCCGACAGCATTTCTTCCGCCCGCTGCATCATTTCCCGAGCAGCCCGGTTGGTGAAGGTCATGAGCAGGATATTAGCTGGCGGCTCACCGTCGGCGACCAGCCGCGCCAAACGATAAACCAGCACTCTGGTTTTTCCGCTGCCGGCACCGGCGACAACCAGCATCGGACCGCCGGAATGATCTACCGCGGCAAGCTGCTGAGAAGTCAGATGTTGATTTAAATCAGGCATTATACATTGTCTCTGTCTCAGAACGAATGGGCAACTGATTTTTGGTCTTTTCTGAGATTTTGGGGGTAACAGCTTGGTTTCAGGTGAAAATTCCAAACTCAAAATCTCAAACGATATTTGTGATTTATTTGGAGCTTGTGATTTTTGAATATTTTGCGCATTCTGTGGTTTGTAAATGGTCTTATCCAAATCTCCCCTCCGGGTATCAGGCGCTTCGCGCCGGCGGTCGGGCTTGTATGAAACACAATTCTGAATGTTGAATATTGAATGATGAATTTTGATGTGGAACTGTCTGGTCTGTCCGAAACTCAACATTCAGAATTCAAAATTCATTATTAGTGTTCCCTGTTT
>PUNB01000242.1 GCA_003552565.1 Lentisphaerota bacterium | reverse complement strand
GAATTCTGAATGTTGAGTTTAGGACAGACCATGCAGTTCCACTTCAAAATTCATCATTCAACATTCAATATTCAACATTCAAAATTGTGTTTCACATAAGCGCGGCCGCCGGCGCGATGCGCCGGATACCCCGAAGGAGAGACTGGTGCGGCATATGAAACCTTGTCTCGCACCTTGTCTCGCACCTTGTCCAGTTATTTTTGACTTTGGAATTAGGTTCGGGACAAAGTTCGAGACAAGGTTATATATTCGAAGTCCCATACAAGAAAAAAGTCCAACTATGCCGATAATAGACCAACATGCGCGGGTACACCTGCCGCAATACCTGAAACAATGCCTGATGGCCACGATGGTGGTGGTGGCAATTCTTACTTTATTGGATGTGGCGAAATATCCTGTGGTGGTGGCCTCTCTAGGAGCCACTTCATTTGTGGTTTTTGCTATCCCCCGGAGTTATTCCGCTTCAGCCTTCAGGATCAGCGGCGGCTATGCCGTCGGTATCGGAGTGGGAGTCGGCATGCATTATTTGGAGCGCGTCCTCTCTTCTTCGGAAATTCTGCCGGAGGGACCGCTCGGCATCCTCCTCGGCGGCATGGCCATCGGCCTTTCTATTTTTCTAATGGTTATTTTCAACTGCGAACACCCTCCCGCCGCCGGCCTCTCTCTGGGGCTGATATTCAATCCCTGGACTATCGAAGGTTTGGCGGTTATTTTCAGCTCCGTGATCACCCTGTGCCTGTGTAAGCATCTTTTACGCAAATGGCTGATCAATCTTCATCCCCCGGCATCCGAATGAGAAATGAAGAGATTTGTGTGTACGAGTGCGTGTACGAGTACGGGGAGGCTATGAGCAGACTGTTCGATCATGAAGCTCTGAGGGCAAGATGATTCTCTCCGATACTGTACGAATGCTTGTGGCGTGGCAGAGGAGCATCTCGGATGAATGATGCGTTGTTGGCCGTACTCGTACACGCTGATCTCCCTCATTTCATGTGTGGCCAATTGAAACAAGCTGCCCACTCAATTTTAAGAAGGAACCAAGATTAAATCATGCCTGAATATCAGAACATTCGTATTGTCGGAGCGGAACAGCATAATCTGAAAAATATTTCCGCGGAAATTCCACGTAATACGATCTCGGTTGTCACCGGCCTCAGCGGTTCGGGCAAGTCTTCCCTGGCCTTCGACACCCTCTACGCTGAAGGCCAGCGCCGCTATGTGGAAAGCCTCTCCGCATATGCCCGACAATTTCTTGAGCGCCTCCAGAAACCGAAGGTGGAACACATCACCGGCCTCTCGCCGGCCATCGCCATTGAACAACGTTCCGCCGGCGGCAATCCGCGCTCCATTGTCGCCACCACGACGGAGATTCATGATTACCTGCGGCTGCTTTATTCACACATCGGCCGCCCCCACTGCCCTCACTGCGGCAAACCGCTGGCTGGGCAGACACCGCAAATGATAACCGACCATTTACTGGCTCAACCGCCAGACCGTAAGCTGATGATTCTCGCTCCTTATGCCGTCGGCAAAAAAGGGGAACATCGAGAGACTATCGATAAAATGCGGCGCGGCGGCTTTGTACGCGCCCGTATCGACGGCAAAATTCACCGCCTGGAAGATCTTGACAAGGGACTGGAGAAAAATCGCCGACACACTCTGCACGCCGTGGTCGATCGTCTGGTGTCCGGCAAATCAACCGAAAGCCGCCTTTCCGATTCGGTGGAACTGGCTCTGCGCATCGGCGGCGGCACCCTGAGTCTTTTGACGGAAAGCGACACTCCAGAAGAACCGTGGCTGGAAGAAACCATGAGTGAACACTTTGCCTGTCTTGACTGTAATTTCAGTCTGGCGGAAATTCAGCCGCGCAATTTCTCTTTCAACAGTCCTTATGGCGCCTGTCCCCAGTGCCACGGCCTGGGATCATTAATGGTGTTTCTGCCGGAACTGGTGGTTCCCGATCCGAATCTTTCCATCCGCCGCGGCGCCGTTCCGCTTATGCGCCGCGGTCCGCGACACCTGATCAGATATTACAACCACCTTTGGCGCTGCCTGGCGGAACATTATAATTTCTCTCTTCACACTCCCTGGAAAGACCTGCCAGAGTCAGTCCGCAAAGTCCTTCTCTACGGCAGTGGCAAAGAACCCGTCTGCTTCGATTTCTGGATGCGCGGCAAAAGACATTCAATGACCAAGCCTTTTGAAGGCATTCTGTCGATGCTTCTTCGGCGCTACCTGAACACGGAAAGCGAAAATGTTCAAGAACGTATGCGCCAGAGCATGGGCCGGGAAACCTGTCCGGAATGTCACGGAGCCAGACTGCGGCCGGAAAGCCTGGCGATAAACATCAATAACCTGTCTATCCATGATTTCTGTTCACTCAGTGTCGAGCGGGCCGCTGAATTCATTGATAATCTGCAATTAAACCAAGAAGAACAAATTATCGCCGATGAACTGATCAAGGAAATCCGCGGCCGCCTGGGTTTTCTCTTCGATGTCGGCCTCGGCTACTTGACTTTAATCCGCGAAAGCGCCACCCTTTCCGGCGGCGAAGCCCAGCGCATTCGCCTGGCCACCCAGGTCGGCAGCGGCCTGGTGGGGGTGATTTATGTTTTGGATGAACCGACCATCGGCCTGCATCAGCGCGATAACGACCGCTTGCTGAACACTCTGGAAAAACTGCGGGACACTGGCAACACAGTCATCGTTGTCGAGCATGATCTGGAAACCATACAACGGGCTGATTACCTGCTGGATCTAGGGCCGGCGGCCGGACGCGACGGCGGTTACCTGGTTTGTGCCGGCACCCCTGCTGAAGTGGCGGCCTCGCCGGACTCCCTCACCGGCAAATTCCTCTCCGGCCGCCGCACCATTCCCCTGCCCGCTCAACGGCACCCCGGCAACGGCTGTCAACTGAAAATTGCCGGAGCCTCGGAACATAACTTGAAAAATCTCAACGTCATTATTCCTTTGGGAACTTTCTGCTGTGTCACCGGCATCTCCGGATCCGGCAAAAGCACCCTCGTGGAACATATACTCAAACGCGCTCTGGCCCTCCATTTCAAGCTCAAAAGCGAACCGCCGGGGAAACACAAAAAAATCGAAGGACTGGAAAATGTTGACAAGATGATCGTCATTGATCAGTCACCGATCGGCAGAACCCCGCGCTCCAATCCGGCGACCTACAGCAATGCTTTCACTTTAATTCGTGAATTGTTCGCCAAAACCCCCACCGCCCGCACCCGCGGTTATAAGCCGGGGCGGTTCAGTTTCAATATCAAAGGCGGTCGCTGCGAGGAATGCAAGGGCGACGGTATTAAACGAATTGAAATGAACTTTCTCTCCGACGTGTATGTGGAATGCGAAGCCTGCGGCGGCAAACGCTATAATCGAGAGACCCTGAACATAACCTATAAAGGACGCAATATCGCCGAAGTACTGGAGATGACCGTTGACGAAGCTCTGGAGTTCTTCCGGGCCATCCCCAGTTTAGAGCGCAAACTGAGCACTCTGGCGGCGGTCGGCCTAGGGTACATCAAGCTCGGACAGCCGGCGACAACCTTGTCCGGCGGCGAAGCCCAGCGGGTGAAACTGGCGTCGGAGCTGGCCCGAAAACCGCAAGGTCACACTCTTTACATTCTGGACGAACCAACCACCGGCCTGCATTTAGCCGATATCGAAACCCTGCTCAAAGTACTTTGCTCCCTGAGGGATCAGGGCAATACAGTCATTATCATTGAACATCATCTCGATGTCATAAAAGTCGCCGATCATATCATTGACCTCGGCCCGGAAGGCGGTGACAACGGCGGCCGGCTGATCGCTTCCGGCACGCCGGAAAAGGTGGCGCGCAGCAAAAAGTCTTTCACCGGTAAATATCTGCGGCCTCTGCTGGCAGGTAATTAAAACGCTATTCACACATATTCTTTTGGTAAACGTGTTTTTTCAGGCTATATTAAAGGCAGTGTGCGAATCAGCTTATCCCGCGTTGGACTGATATTTCGAGAGAGACGCGCAGCATGGTATCTGGTGTCAGGTCACCTGAACACTGAAACCTGAAACCAAGAAGTCTCATATAAGCCCGACGGTCGGGCGCTTTTGCCCCGGGTACCCCCAGGCAGAGACTTTGATTGTACCGGCAGCACCCCAAGGTCCGAGTTCCGCCTTCAGGCGGCAGTTGCAGCGAGCTTTAGCGAGCGGACGACCAGCCTTCACGAGTTACGGCTCGACATGCGAGAGCGGTTGACGATTCGGATGCGCTTTACTCGTAATCCGTTGTCGTTCCGCCTGAGGCGGATTATCGTCAACCGCTTCGTGGGACGGTGTCTTAGGTAAACTGCTATACCAAAGCGGTGAGAACTCACCGCACTCCGAAAGAGCCTTCGGCTCGGTGTCCTGAACTGATGCGAAGCATCTTTGGAGTGCCTGACCACTTGTTGAGTAAACTCAAACAATCAAAGTGATAGTTGTCAAAAACACATAAATCTTTATAAGAATCGATTCCTTGTTGAGCCAAGTGGTCAGACAGGCGTCGGTCCGCCTCAGGCGGACACCGCTTTAAGATAGCTGCGGTGTTTCACATAAGCCAGACCGCCAGCGCAATGCGCCTGATACGCCGAGGGTGAAACAGCAGCTAAAAAAAGAACCGTGATCCCCATCCGTGTGTATCCGTGTTAATTCGTGGTGAAAATAGGTAAAAAATAAAACCACGGATGGACACTGATTAACACTGATAATAAATTTTTTGTGACTTTTTGTGTTTTTCGTGGCTATAAAAAGACGAAGTCTCACATAAGCACATCGACCACAGAGAAAAACTGCAAGAAAGATACTAACTATGGATAATGATCGAACAATTCGCGTAAGCACCAAAAATCGTGATCAGTTATGCGATATAACCAGTCAAGTCGCGCGGCTTCTCCCTGCCGGTTTCAATGGCGTGTGCATGGTTTTCTGTCTGCACACTACGGCCGGTCTTACCATTAATGAAAACGCCGATCCGGATGTCGCCCGGGACATTCTCGAGCACCTGCGGCAGCTGGCGCCCTGGAACAGTTCGCAATATCGCCATGGTGAAGGCAACAGTGCCGCTCACATCAAGGCCTCTTTAATGGGATTCAGCGTTTCGGTGCCGGTGAGCAACGGCAAACTGGTACTCGGAACCTGGCAAAGTGTCTACTTTGCTGAATTTGACGGTCCTCGCGACCGGCGGGTGACAGTGCGGCTGCTGGCCGACGTTGCGGAGGGCGGACAATGATTGTCGGACTGGGTGTCGATGTCATGGAAGTGGCCAGGATTCAGTCGGTGCTGGAAAGACACGGGCAGAACTTTATCGATCATGTTTTCACGTCCGCCGAGAAAGCCGGCGCCCCTTCGACTCTTATCGGCGCCGCCGCTTATTACGCCGGCCGGTGGTCGGCCAAGGAGGCGGTATCCAAAGCCTTGGGAACCGGTATCGGCCAGGAATGTTTATGGACTGACATTGAAATCCGCCGGGAAACCTGCGGCAGGCCGACGGTTCACCTTTCCGGCGCCGGCCTGCGAACAGCTGAACGCCTCGGCGTAAAACACTGGATTCTCAGCATCAGCCATGAAAGAAATCTGGCCTGCGCCTCGGCCGTAGCCGAGAAATGAACTGTTGCAAATGATTACGGAAAGGCTATAGTAACGATGTTTTTTGGCCGGATTAATTCATGCTAGAGCCCGCCCGGAAAGGGTTCACTGAAGGTTTTGAGCTGAACGCCCCTTCCGGGCTTGTCCCGGCAGGGGCGTAAAAACCTTTTCGAACACCCGCAGGCTAGTGAAGAACGACCTATTATTCGTGGAAACCTCCTCAAAAAAAATATAAGGATTCTCTATTATGAAAAATCATACCATGTTCAAATCTGTCTCTCTGGCTTTAGTAATCGTGTTCACCGCGACCGCTTTCAACGCCCAGGCGGCCCGGCCTTTTGAATTGCCGCCGCTGCCTTATGATTATGACGCTCTGGAACCGCATATTTCATCCGAAGTGATGAAATTCCATTATTTCTGGCATCACAAAGGCTACTTACACAACCTCAATAATCTGGTTGCTGACACCGAGTGGGAAGAGATGTCGCTCGAAGACATTATCATTGAATCCGCCGACAACCCTGACAAACAAGGACTTTTTAACAATGCCGCCCAAGTGTGGAACCATACTTTCTTCTGGCAAAGCATGCATCCGGAAGGCGGTGGGGCGCCGGAAGGTGATCTATTGGAAATGATTGAAGATTCTTTCGGCAGTTACGCTGGTTTCCGGGAAGAGTTCACAGCGGCAGCGGTCGGCGAATTCGCCAGCGGCTGGGCCTGGCTGATACAGGATGGTGACGAGCTTCTTATTACCAGCACCACCGATGCCGAAACCCCGATAACCGAGGGTAAAACTCCTCTGCTGACACTGGATGTATGGGAACACGCCTATTACCTTGATTACCAGAACCGGCGCGGCGATTTCGTGCAGGTTTTCCTGGATTACTTAATCAACTGGGATTTCGCCGAGACAAGGTTGCAGTGAATAATCAGGCGCACAGGTTATGAGAAGCTTTCTTTATAAACTGGCAAGATTTCTCGGGGATGTCAACGCCGTCAAAAAAGGCAGAGTCGGCCGTCGCGTCAAACGCCGCGCGGCGGGCAGAAGCACCGGTAAACTGCTTCGTAAATTATTCAAATAAAAAGGAAGTCAGCATGAACGAAAATGACAGGCAAGTCACCCTAAACTTCAGCGACGAAGCCTATTTACAGCCGCCTAAAGTGATTCCGCATCCCGGCGCTAAGTACGCTTCCGAGACCCGGGCGTTCCAGGGAATTCCCAGTTTGGCGTGCGGCCGGAATGGACGTCTTTGGTCAGTCTGGTACGGCGGCGTCACCCCCGGGGAGGATAAGAATAACTATGTAATCCTGGCGTTGAGCGAGGACGGAGGACGCAGCTGGTCAAATGAAATACTGGTGATCGAGCATGAAGATGATATGGTGCGCTGTTTCGATCCGGAAATCTGGTTGACACCAGAGGGGGAATTGTGGGTGATCTGGGCTCAGCACGCCGCCGACAACCGCAAGCAAGGCTCCCTTTCCGGGGTCTGGGCAGTGAAAGCTGAGGAAGGCGCGGGAGCGAAAGCTGAATGGTCGGCGCCGCAACGATTGTGCGACGGAGTCATGATGTGTAAACCGATTGTTTTGTCCTCCGGTGAGTGGGCACTGCCGGTTTCTTACTGGCATCGGCGCGAACAAGGCAGCGCCACCATTGTTGTCTCCGCGGACCGGGGACAAAGCTGGCATGAAAGAGGAGCTGTGAGCGTGTCCCCGGACTATCGGGATCACGACGAACATACTTTAACGGAATTGCAAGACGGCCGTCTCTGGATGCTGGTGCGGACAAAATACGGGATTGGCGAGAGCACGTCCTGCGACGGCGGAAGAAGCTGGAGCCAGCTGCAGCCGGCTTCTATTCCCCATGTTCGTTCCCGATTTTTTATTACTCGTCTTAATTCAGGCAACCTGCTGCTGGTTCGGCATGCGCCCGCTAATCATGCCTACGCTGGCTGGAGTGCCGGTGAGTATTCCAAAGGCCAGCGCTCACACTTGACCGCTTTCATTTCAGAAGACGACGGTCGTACTTGGCCTTACAGCATGATGCTGGATGAGCGTCAGGGGATTGCCTATCCTGATGGCGACCAGGCTGAAGACTCCACAATCCATATAACTTATGATTTCAGCAGGAAAGAGGAACGCGAAATTCTTCTGGCCTCTTTCCACGAAAAAGACATTGTCAACGGTTCAACCGACTCCGAAACCGTTCGACTGCGGAAATTGATTAATAAAGCAGATTAAAGGAAATTATTATGTACTTGACATTCGGTGAAATTATGATGCGCGTAGCCCCGGAGGGTTTTCTGCGTTTTCGTCAGGCAATGCCGGGGAAAGTGGACATTACCTTCGCCGGCGGCGAATCCAACGTCGCCGCTTCTCTGGCTATGTTCGGCAATCAGACGCGTTACCTTACCGCCATACCCGACCATGCCGTATCCCAATCCATGCTGGCGGTTTTGCGCGGACTCAACATTGACACGCAACATATCCTCAAGCGCCAGGAAGGTCGTCTAGGGGTATATTTTCTGGAAACCGGCGCCAATCAGCGAAGCTCCAACGTCATCTACGACCGTAACCACAGCGCCATTTCTCTGGCCTCTCCGGATGAATACAATTTCGCTGCCGCTCTGGAGGGAGTTCACTGGGTGCATGTCACCGGCATCACCCCGGCCATCAGCAAGGCCGCCTTCGAGTCCACACTTGAATTGGTCAAGCAGGCCAAAGACAAAGGCGCCAGCGTTTCCTGCGACCTGAATTTCCGAAAAAAATTGTGGAACTGGCGCCCCGGAACCGCTCCGAAAGAACTCGCCCGGGAATGCATGAGTATGATCCTGCCTTATGTCGATGTGGTTATCGGCAATGAAGAAGACGCTGCAGACGTGCTGGATATTCATGCGGAAGGCACATCAGTCGAAGCCGGCAAGATCAACGCTGCCGCTTACGAGGATGTCGCCCGCTCCGTTGTGAAACTGTTTCCGAATGTCCGTCAGGTTGCGATCACCCTGCGGGAAAGCATTTCAGCCTCCCATAACAATTGGGGCGGAATGCTCTTTGACAGTAAGAAAGACCAGGCATGTTTGGCACCGCTGGATGAGGATGGTAATTATCGCCCTTATGAAATCCGCGATATTGTCGACCGCGTCGGCGGCGGCGATTCCTTCGGTGCCGGCTTGATTCACGCCCTTAACAGCGATGAATATTCATCCCCCGAAAAAGCCATTAATTTCGCGGTGGCGGCAAGCTGTCTGAAACATTCGATCAAGGGCGACTTCAATTATGTGACCCTGGATGAGGTTAAAGCTTTGGCCGGCGGCCAAGCCTCCGGAAGAGTGAGAAGGTAATAATCCTGCCCAGTGCGTAGCGCTGGATAATTCAAAGATGAAACACCGATGGACGATATCGGCGACGATAGGGGTTGACGATTACCAAGAACTCGGAATCCATAACTCTTAATCTGTATTCTGGAATCGTCGTACCCCTAATGTTGTTTTCGTCCCCCACACTTCGTCCCACGTGTTGTGAGAAAAGCAACAGTTCGACTAAGCGTATGAGACTTCGTGGTTTCAGGTTTCAGTGTTCAGGTGTCAGGGAATCAGACAAGATGGTGGCCGGAGCTTCCAGCTCCGGATTGTCAGGCGCCTCGCGCCGGCGGTCGGCCTTATGTGAGACTTCGAACTTTTCAAACCGCGAATAGCGCGAATCTACACGAATAATTAACCACATTTATGATATCTTCAACAACTTTACTACAGCCGCAGGATTTCTTCCTCGAAGGCGGGGATAATCTTAAATAAATCACCGACCACGGCGTAATCGGCGACCTGCATCAGCGGCGCTCGAGGGTCAGAATTGATGGCAATAATCAAATCGGCCGACTGCATACCTACCAAATGCTGAATCTGGCCTGAGATACCGCAGGCAATGTAAACCCGCGGCTGTACTGTCTGGCCGGTTTGGCCGATCTGATGGGCGTATTCGATCCAGCCGGCGTCAACCGCCGCCCGAGTGGCGCCGACAGCGCCGCCGAGCCGATAGGCCAAGCGTTTAAGCAATTCAAAGCCCTTTTCTCCCCTCACCCCGCGACCGCCGGCAATAATGATATGGGCATCCGACAGGGAAGCCACCCGGCTCTGGTCAATTTCACTCTTTATCAGTTTCATGGCTGCAGAAATGTCTTCAGACACGAAAGGCTCCCGGATAATCTGCCCTTTGCGGCTTTGGTCAGCTTCCGGAACCGTCATCACCCGCGGCCTTACCGTGGCCATCTGCGGCAAATGATCACTGCATTTAATTGTCGCCATGATGTTGCCGCCGAAGGCGGGACGGGTCTGCAACAGCAGCCGGCTATCCTCCTCGATATCCAGGCCTGTGCAGTCGGCGGTCAGGCCAGCTTCAATCATGCCCGCTGTTCGCGGCACCACTGAACGACCGTACATGGTGGCGCCGGCAAGAACAATTTCCGGACGATGTTTACGAATCAGCCGAGCCAAGGTGTTGGCGCATGGCAGATCCAGAAGGTCAGCCAGTTCAGGCGCGTCAACCGCCAGAACCCGATCAGCGCCATAGACGAAACATGATGTCAGCTCTTCTTCCAGCTGATGCCCCAGGACCACACACCATACTTCACATGCCAGCCGGTCGGCCAGACGGCGGGCGGCGCCGAGCAATTCAAATGTAACCGTTTCCATCCGTCCGCAACGCTGTTCCGCCAATACCCAGACATGCTGATATTGTTTTCTTTCCTGGTCACTTACAATGCGCATGGATTATTTCCTTATTGTATTTAGTGGTTACCAAACAAGCCCGACCGGAGGCGCGGCGCACCCCGGATTCCCCGTAGAAGAAACAGTGAAGGCTAATATTGAATATTGAATCTTGAATTCTGAATGTCGAGTTTCGGACAGACCACTTCAAAATTCACCATTCAATATTCAACATTCAAAATTATGTTTCACATGAGCCTGTCCCCGGAATCAGCCGAATCTTCATAGTTCTTGAACCCGCTCGCTGAAGCTCGCCGCAACTGCCGCCTGAAAGCGGAACTCCGGCAGTTTAACGCACTCAACAACGCGAAGTCTCACATAAGCCCCGCCCCCCGTGAGATGCGCCGAGCACCCAGAGGAAAAGACAGCGTCCTGCTGAAAGGCTTAAAAACCACGGATGGACACTGATTAACACTGATAACAATTACGGAATATTCGGCTCGCAAGGACCTGACACACTTTCAAAAGTTCAAAAACGGCAGCGATATGAAATCAGATTAACGACCAAGTGGTCAGGCAGGCTGCGGCCGCTCCATTTTTTGTGGATTTTTGTGTTTTTTGTGGCTATAAAAAGACGAAGTCTCACATAGCCCCGCCTTAGAGGATTTGTGTCCTGAGAACTGTACTTTGAAACCGTCACTCTGAATCACACTGAACCAACCAGATTGATCAGACCAGTGAGCGCTGGCGTAACGCCCGCACCAAAGTCTGGGCGGACTCATGAGGTTTGCCGTCGAGTACCACGGTTTCTCCCTGTCGGGAAGGAGGAGGCGATGTTTTCACCACCCGAGTGGGAGAGCCGTTCAATCCCAGAAATTTTGCCTCAGCCTGAATATTCTCTTTTTTCCAGACCGCCACCTTGGCGGCGCGAGCGCTCCGGCAATTGCGCAAAGTCGGCACCCGCGGCTGATTGATATCCTTGACCACAGTAAGTAAAGCCGGCAGTGCGACCTGTACTTCCGTAACTCCGTATTCATGCATGCGCCGCACCCGCACTGCCGGGGGGGCAATATTTAATACTTTGCAGACATTTGTCACGTGCGGCCATCCCAGATGCGCCGCCAGCTCCGGCCCGACCTGGGCAGTGTCTCCATCCACAGCCTGTTTGCCGCACAAAATCAAGTCGGCGGCCCCCAGATTATCCACCGCTTTGGAAAGTACGTAAGAGGTGGCCCAGGTGTCCGAGCCGGCGAAAACCGAGTCACACAGCAGGACTCCTTGATCAGCGCCCATCGACATTCCCTCGCGCACACTCTTTTCCGCCTGTGGAGGCCCCATGCTCATAACCACCGCCTCGCCGCCGACCTGCTCGCGTATTCGCAGCCCTTCTTCAATGGCGTAAAGATCAAAAGGATTAAGGCCGGATTCCACACCCTCCCGGCGCAATCGCTTGGTCTCCGGATCAATTGTAACCTCAGCCGCCAAAGGCACCTGCTTGACACAAATAACGATTTTCATAAGCTTGATTTAACCTGATAGTATTGGATTTTCCTGTGCAACTGTCCTTGCTAAGTTTCACATAAGTCCGACCGCCGGCGCGATGCGCCGGAGACCCCGTAGAAGAAACAGGGAACACTAATAATGAATTTTGAATTCTGAATGTTGAGTTTCGGACAGACCAAGCAGCTACACTTCAAAATTCATCATTCAATATTCAACATTCAGAATTGTGTTTCACCTAAGCCCAACCGCCGGCGCGGGGCGACACATACCCCGAGGAGAGACTCGGGTGTTACAACTCTTTGTCGTGCACTTTTTTCGATTCATTTTTTTGTTTTCGACAAGGTG
>PUNB01000079.1 GCA_003552565.1 Lentisphaerota bacterium | reverse complement strand
GGCACCACCTGCTGCTGGGCTATAAGCGGTGGCTTGAATCGAAAAAGGAATGGGAAAAAAGCGGGAAAAAAGCCTTAATGTTTGTCATGTGCGAAAATACAGAGGCAGCTGACCAGATCGCCCGAGAGCTCAATACAAATCCACTGTATGAAGAACTTAATCGAAGCACAATTAACCTTCACACAAACCTTAAGGGCAAAATAAAAACACAAGGCCGAGGTGCTAACAAAGCTCAGGTTTTTATCGAAAGCGAAAAAGATATTAGTGATGATGACTTAAAAGCCCTAAGAGAGCTCAGCCGTCAGCTTGATGAAGACACAAGTCCCTACCAGTGTATCGTAAGCGTTCTTATGCTCCGAGAAGGCTGGGATGTGAGGAATGTTACCACTATCGTTCCATTGCGGCCATTGACCAGCAAGTCCAACATCCTGCCTGAGCAAACACTTGGCAGAGGTCTTCGCAGAATGACATTGCCGGGACAGGCCAATGAAATTGTCTCGGTTGTCGAACATCCTGCCTTTATAAGTTTATATAGGGAACAGCTTTCACAGGAGGGCTTGTTTCCTGAGGAAGCTGAAGCAGAGGATATAAAACCTACCACTATTACAATTTATCCCGACGAACTAAATAAGAATCTAGAAGAACTTGACCTTTTAGTGCCAAAGCTTAGTCCTGAGTACAGGATCGTGCCTGTACTTGAGGGGCTTACCCTTGACGACGTGAAAGATGTATTCAAGTCTTTCAGTAAGCTTCCCCTGGGTCAGGCAAAACAAGAAGAAATCGACTATGAAGGCAGGCACCTGATAACGAACGAAGTTATCGAAAGAATGAAGGTTAGGTTGCCGTTGTTAGATAACGGATTCACTGCCGTTACCTTCTATCGTGAGGAACTTGAAACAGCCTGTGGCATAAAAGGAACGCACCCGGTTTTAGCACCACTGATTCAGAAATTTCTTGAAGAAATCCTGTTTGTTGAGCCGGTGACTTTATTTGACCCAAGGCTGTGCAGCCGACTTGCCGATTCAGATGTTCGCGAACACATACGGGCGGTCTTTATTCCTCTTATCCGAAGCAAAATTACTAAACAGGAAACTCGACTTAAGGCTGGTGAACCGTTATCTGTATGTAGCTGGAAACCATTCCAAGTAACTCATTCAGAAAAACATCCTGCCGAACCTGCCGCCAAAACGCCATTTAATTTGGTTCCCTGTAATCGTGAGCTTGAGGTAGCGGTTGCTCATTTTTCTGATAACGCTCCTGATGTTGCAGCTTTCTGTAAGAACGCAGGGCCTCAATGTCTGCGCATTGATTACTTAGCTGGTGGAGGAAGATTGGCTTTTTACACCCCTGATTTTATTATTAGAAAAACTGATGGTCACTATTTGCTCGTAGAAACAAAAGGAAGGGAAGATAAGGATGTTGCTGCAAAGGCAAAGGCCGCTGTTCAGTGGTGCAAATCGGCATCTACCCGAAAGGTTAAGTGGGATTATTTGTATGTCCCTCAGGGAGTTTTCTCGGATATGCGGGGGAATACTGTTGACGAACTATGCCGTACTTGCACACCGGCATTGAATAACCTGCAATCCGAAAGAGACACAGGGCAACTGGTTTTGCCGTTTGAAGCAGTGGAAGAAGCAGAGCCTCCTGCCGGTCTGGATGAGTTTATAAAATCAAGTAAGCTGAAGCAGTTATCGAAAGCTACCGCTGAAAGGGTATTGCAGTCAGTCCAGTTGTTTCGACACTACGAGAATAAAACTGATTTGGTATTTGCGCCTGTGTTCACAGCTCTGCAAGGTCCAATAGACACATGTGCAGAAGATATTGTGTTTAACCTTCTGGTCGATGACATTCCTAAATCGGAAGCGGCACAAAAAGACTATTTCCAACCTTATATGAATTTGCCTAAACGACGAGTTGACTTTTTGCGAAAACACGGAATGCTGATTCAAAAGTTGCTTGTTTACAATGCAGGAATAATGCCAATAACCATATTGAGATTTTGCCTTGAGTATGCTGAGTCAAGCGATGATGATCTTGCAGGAGTTTTTCGGTCAATACGCAAAAAATTCGGTTTTTTGACAGAGACAGACCTATTGACCCGAATCAGGGAGGTTTACGATTTCAGGAATACTTATGTTGCTCACCAGAACAAGGACCTGAAAGACGCTGAACAAACACGAAAAGCACTAAAGCAGTGGATTTCACTAATTTGTGAACTGGAAGAAATTTCATCTGACTTGTTGAGCCAGCTAAACAAGTAACCAAAGAATCACTGTGATGATTGATGAGAAAATATAAATCCTAAAATGCTCATACTGGAACCCAGACATTAAGGCAAATATCGAAGATTTCCAGCGTATCGACAAAGATGAATATATCGAACTATTGCATGCAAACGGTTTTGTAACCGAGCAATCCCAAGGCTATTTATTTCATTGATTTTTTCAGTTCGAATTTGTATTTTCCAGTCAAAACGGATTTTAGACAACACAATCGCCGGAGATCGGCAGAAAGAAGGTAAATTATGAAAGTTGAAATCAAAGGAAATCAGCTGATTATTACAATGGAGATGCAAAAACCAACCCCCTCGGCAAGCGGAAAAACCTTGGT
>PUNB01000248.1 GCA_003552565.1 Lentisphaerota bacterium | reverse complement strand
GTCCGTGTCTGTCCGTGTCTGTCCGTGTCAGTCCGTGTCTGTCCGTGTCTGTCCGTGTCAGTCCGTGTCTGTCCGTGTCTGTCCGTGTCTGTCCGTACCAGTCCGTGTCAGCCCGTGTCAGCCCGTGCCAGTCCGTGTCTGTCCGTGCCAGTCCGTGCCAGTCCGTGTCAAGCAGGTGTCCAGCAACCGCCAAAAACAACCAACGAATAAACGAAAACGACGGGCCTCGGCTCCGGTGTTTTAGAAATTGAATGAAACTTTTCCTGCATCCGGAACTCGAAAAACATTGGCGCGGCAAAGACCCCTTCACCGAGGCATTCAATCTCACCGGGGAAATCGTGCGCCAGGTAAAAAATCGCCGCACGATTAAAACCGTCATTGGCGGCCGCGACTGCTACGTCAAACTTCACACAGGTGTCGGCTGGCGGCAGATACTCAAGGACCTCGGCATGTTGAAGCTGCCTGTCCTGGGAGCGGACAACGAATATCAAGCAGTCAAACTTCTGCATCGGCTCGACATTTCCACCACTCCCCTTTACGGTTTCGGGTCCAAAGGCCGTAATCCCGCTCGCAGGCAGTCATTCATCATCACTCGGGATGTGGGAAATTTACTCACGCTTGAAGACGCGGCTCTGATTTGGCAGTCAGCTCCTCCATCACCAATGTTCAGACGTATGCTTGTTCGCGAGACCGCCCGCATCTCCCGCCTTATACATAGTCATGGGATCAATCACCGGGATTACTATATCTGCCATTTTCTGATCGTCGGCAGCGACCGGCAAACAGGCTATATCCCCGACACCCCCCCGAAACTCTGTCTGATAGACCTGCACCGGGCGCAAATCAGAAGCGCCACTCCTTACCGATGGCGCCTGAAAGACATTGCCGGAATCTGGTTTTCCGCCATGGACGCGGGACTGAGTCATAAAGATACTTTCCGGTTTATCAAGGAATACACGCAAAAACCGCTCAAACAAGCCCTGAGAGAGCACCGCGGTTTCTGGAAAGATGTCCAGCGACAGGCGGAAAAGCTGTACCGCAAGCAGCATGGGAAACAGCCGCCGGCCGCGGCCGACACCGCCCCCGGCCGCACAGTTGACTTCGAACCCCTGAATCATCTCCACCGACTCGGCAGTCCTCCGGCCATAGGGATACCGCGAACATTGTTTTATCATCTCCAGCCGAGACTGTGGGAGAACTTCTTCCAAGAGCTGGGTTTTCAAATAATTCTATCTTCTCCGACCGGCGTCGGCACCTTGCAGCGCGCTTCTTTGATATCCGAACCGGAACATTGTCTGCCAGTTAAAATGCTGGATGCCCATGTAGAAGAATTAATCGGCCGCGCCGACGCCGTTTTTGTTCCCCGGCTGCTTTCTCTCAGGCAAGGCCATATCTCTTGTCCCAAGCTGGCGGCGCTGCCGGACTCAATCAAAGCTGACTTCGGGGATCGAACGAAAATTATCACTATCGAAATAGACGCGCGCCGCAATAACCTGCCGAAAACCCTCCGCCAGGCGGCCCGCAGAATCGGCTTGAGCAGCCGGGATGCCCGAAAAGCCGCCGACAAAGCGGTGGCGGCGATGACGACAGCACAAAACCGCCGCCTTTCTCAGGCACCAGACCATAATCAAGCAGAACTGAAATTTTTACTGCTTGGTCACCCCTACACCCTGAATGATGATTTTTTCACGCAGTCGGTGAAATCCAAACTTTCATCCATGCATGTTCGAGTGGAAAAGGTCGATTTCAACCGCGATCCCGATAACAACGGACCGATCAAATGGGACATGTGCGCGGTCATATACGACAACTTGAACAATTTACACACCGAAACCTGTGACGGCGCCGTCCAGCTGACCTCTTTCAACTGCGGCTGTGACTCAATTGTCGGCAATATTTTTCGTGATACATTAGAAGCCAAAGGTATTCCGCTGCTTTCTCTGATAATGGACGAACACACTGCCAAAGCTGGAATTGACACCCGTCTGGAAGCCTTTGTCGATTCTATCCTGAGCCGGAAACACCAATCAGCCAACCCCCCTGCATGACTTTTTCAGAAGATAAAATGGACTCAATGGCCATACAGCCCTGGGGAAATTACGCCTTGGCTCTCGGCACCTCGATAGAATGTCTGGGAGTGCTGCCGTGGACCCAAACCTCCAGCACCCCGGAAACCCTGAGTCTCGGAGTGGAAGCCTCCCCGGAATTCAGCTGCCTGTCATTCAAAGCCTCCACCGGCCATTTCATTAAAGCCGCGAAAGAGGGGGTGCGCTACGGGGTGATGGTCAACAGCCGGGGAACCTGCCGGCTGCGATATTATCGCGATCTGCAGCAGCAGATACTCCGTCGACACGGCATGGAACTTTATATTTTCAGCATCGGCTATGACGGCTGGAAACCGCCGATGATCCGCTATTTTGATCCGCCGCTGATGCCGGTCATCAGAGCCGGAGCCAGAGCGCGGGCCAAGGTCCTGACCATCGACCTGCTGGAAGAAAACGCCTGGCACGCCAGAGCCCGGGAGACCACCCCCGGCGCCACATCCAGAACACTCGAAGAATGTCTGCGGGAACTTGACCAGGCCCGAACGGTCAAGGAAATACAGACAATAAAAAAAAGAATTCCCAAGCGCTTTGCGGAAATACCCGTGGACAAACAAAAGCGGCCTTTGAAAATCGGCCTGCTCGGAGAATCCTCTGTGTTGCGGGACAAATATTTAAACCATAACCTCGAAGAAGTGCTGGGAACCATGGGAGTGGAAGTGAGAAATTTTTTCCTGCTGGGCGCTGAAATCCGCAAGATTTTCAATATCTCTTTTTTCAGCCGTCATTCACGAAAAAATCTGCGCAGAATCGCCAGACCCTATCTCCATAACACCGTCGGCGGCCATGCGCTGGAGTCCGTCGCTTACAGCATCCTCTGCGCCCGCGAGGGTTACGACGGAGTCATCCATGTGGCGCCGGCCGGCTGTATGCCGGAGGTCAGCGTTCGTCCGATCCTGCGGAAAGTCAGTCGCGATTTCGACCTGCCTCTTCTGGAATGCTCTTTCGATGAACATGCGTCCCATCTCGGTGTGGTCACCAGGCTGGAAGCGTTTGTCGATGTTCTTCAAGGCCGAAGGAAGAAAAAAACTTCATGAACTATCAAAAACTATATATAGGTATCGATGTCGGCTCCATCAGTATGAACCTGGTGGCCGTCAATGAAGATGGCGACAATCTGTATGAAGATTACCGCCGCCTCGGAGGCGATCCTATTCAAGCCGTGCAGAACGGGCTGAGCGATCTGCACCGACATTTCGCCGGAGAGGAAATAATCGCCGGGGTGGGTGTCACCGGCAGCGGCAGAGAAATCACCGGCGGCGTTGTCGGCGCCGATGTGGTAAAAAATGAAATCAGCGCCCATGCCGAAGCGGCGATTCACCTGCATCCTGAAGCCCGGACTATCTTCGAAATCGGCGGCCAGGACAGTAAAATGACAGTGATCAGAAACCGGGTTGTCGAGGACTTCGCCATGAACCTGGTCTGCGCCGCCGGCACAGGCAGTTTCCTCGACTCGCAGGCCAAAAGGCTGGACATTTCAATTGAAGAACTCAGCGCCCGGGCGGCGGAATCAAAAAACAGCGTCACTATCGCCGGCCGCTGCACCGTATTCGCCGAAACGGACATGATCCACAAACAGCAGAGCGGTCAGAACCAGCGGGATATCCTTATGGGGCTGTGCCGGGCCATGGCGCGCAACTTTCTCAGCAATGTCTGCACCGGCAAAGAAATCCAGCCGCCGATCATCCTCCAGGGAGGTGTCAGTGCTAATCTGGGCATCCGCCGGGCTTTTGAGGAAATCCTCGAGTGTCAGCTTATCATCCCCCGCCACAACCTGGTAATGGGCGCCTGCGGAGCCGCCCTCATCGCCCGCCGTCAGCGACTCGCCGAAACCAACGGCGAAAGCCGCTATAAAGGCCGGGAATTATGCAGCCGCCCAATAGAAACCCGCGGCTTTGAGTGCTCACAGTGTCCGAATCACTGTGAAATCATTGAAATTATCGACAGCCGGAAGGTCGTCGGCCGCAGCGGCGGACGCTGTCAGAAATGGCATACTTAAGCCCGCGCCATTCTTAATCTCGGTAAAGATTGCAAACTGGGTTCACATAAGTTCGACCGCCGGCGCAAGGCGCCGGATACCCCGAGGGCGAGACTTGTTGAATGGTTTCTGGTGTCAGGTTTCGGGTTTCAGGGAAATGACAAGTCTTTCTGACACCTGAACACTGAAACCGTTAGACTCGTAAAAGCATCCAAGGACCTGACAAAACCATGATGACTGCCATCAGCCCCCCCAAAAAAAACAAAGTACTGCTGATTCATCCGCTTGGATACGCCGCCGCGGCGGCGGGGGATGATATTCTGCGCTTATCCAACACCATGCCGCCGCTCGGCCTGGCCAGCCTTGCCGCCTGGCTGGAAAAGCACGAAGTGGATGTGGAGATAATCGACTGTTTCGGTCAACCCGCGCCGGACAGTCTTATCAGCTCGCGTCTGCAGGAGACGCGGCCGGATTTTGTCGGCCTAACCTGCACCACCTCATCCTTCCCGGATGCGGCCCGAATTATAAAACTGATCAAACAGATTTCTCCAAAAATTCACACCATTCTCGGCGGCCCTCATGCCTCAACCTTGAAAGAGAAAATAATGCGTTTGGAGCCGGCTGTGGATTTTGTCATCGTCGGTGAAGGCGAAACTCCTTTGCTGGAGCTGGCACAGAAACAGGCGCGAGAATTGGCGACCATCCCCGGTCTCTGCTGGCGTACTCCCGAGGGCGAAATTGTCTTTAACGGTTATCAGTCCCAGCTGCCGGATCTGGACATGCTGCCCTTCCCCGCCTATCATAAACTGCCCGGCTACCCAAGCGCCTACACTCTGCCCATCTTCAATTATCCCGCCGCTCCCAACGCCAGCTGCATATCAAGCCGCGGCTGCCCTTATCAGTGCAGTTACTGCGACCGTTCGGTTTTCCGCCAAAGCTTCCGCTGTAATTCCGCCGCCTACCTGTACCAACACCTTAAGTATATGCGGGATCGCTGGGGTATCCGGCACATCAATTTCTATGATGATCAATTCACTCTGCACCGCGAGCGAGTGACGGAATTCTGCCGCCTGCTCATCGACAACCCGCTGGAAATGACCTTTAACTGCGCGGTCAGAGCGGAACATATAGACTTTGAACTGCTGCAGATGATGAAGGCCGCCGGATGCTGGATGATCAGCCTGGGCATTGAAACAGGTGATCCCGAACTCCTGGCTCGACACCGGCAGAACACAGACCTGGAGCTGCTGGCGCAACGAGTCCGGGAAATAAAACAGGCCGGCATTCGAACCAAAGGTCTGCTTATGATCGGTCTGCCGGGAGAAACCGAAAACAGTGTCCGTAAAAGCATGGAGTATGTATTTTCCCTCCCCATTGATGATTTCAACCTGGCCAAATTCACCCCATTTCCAGGTTCTCCACTTTATCAGAAAATTAAGCAATACGGAGAGTTCAGCGAAGATTGGGAAAAAATGGACTGCATGAATTTTGTCTTTATTCCTCAAAACATGACTAAACAGCAGCTCGAACGACTGTTCAGGCAGTTCTACCGGCGACATTTTCTGCGCCCCCGAACAATATGGGGCTATACCGCCATGATCTGGCGCTCTCCCGACAGCTGGCGCCGCTTCTGGAAAAACGCCGGCGGCTTCCTGCGCTTCGCCTTTTCCAACCAGCGCATCCGCTCCCGGAAATCCGCCCAATGACCAATACTTACATTTTCCGTCCGCCGAACGAACGCAAAGCCCGGCAATGGACTGCCGCGCTGAGAGCCGCCTCCATACCATGCGGCTGGCGCCGGGGAAAACAGGGTCAGGGTTCCGTCATCGAAGTTTCGCAACAGGTCGTCGACAGGGCCACCGAGGAATTAGCCGCCTATGAAACCGCCAACTGCGGCTGGCCTCCTGAGGCCGAGCCGCCGGCGTCCCCTAAAGAATCCTCGGAAATCCCCTTGAAAGCCTGGCAGACATCCGAAATATCGACCGTCATCGCCGCCGGCCTGCTCCTGCCGCTCTGGCATTTTCTTTTGTATTACCAAGGCCGGGACGACTCGTTTCGTCAGCTCGGAGCCGCCAGCCATCTGATATTCGAACAGGGCGAATGGTACCGCGCCCTGACCGCCCTCACCCTGCATGTGGATGGAGGCCACCTGCTCTCCAACACCGTCTGGGGGATATTGCTGGGCTGCGGCCTGGCTTTGCAGATCGGCGGCGGCGGCGCCTTGCTGCTGGGCCTGCTTTCCGGCGCCGGCGGCAACCTTCTCGCCGCCGCCGTTGTTCCGGCGCCGCGCTCGGCCGTCGGCGCCTCCACCGCGGTACTCGGATTGATCGGCATCCTGGCCGGATTAAGTTTCCTTCAGAAAATCCGCGCAAGCAGCGGTTCTCAGCCTTATCCCGGTTATCGCCGTCGCGCCTGGCAGGCCGTCGTCGCCGGTCTGGCCGGTCTGGCGATTCTGGGATCCGCCGAACACACGGATCTGCTCGGGCACCTGGCCGGCTTTCTCTGCGGCCTGCTTCTGGCCCCTGCCGCTTATCGCACCAGTCAAAACGGCACAGGCCAGCGATGTCAAATGCTGATGCTGGCCGTGTATATTACCCTCCTTGCCGCCGCCTGGCTGACGGCTCTTCGAAGCGGAATATGACAATGCGATTGATTTCAGAAAAACTCATATTATATTAGCATTGTGCACTGCTTCTCTTTTGCTTCCAAGTAGAACCAGGCAGTTGTAAATTCGGGCTTAAAACTGATCATTTTTTCAAGCATGAAATCTCCAAAAGCCCTCGAGGATGTTTTTTCAGACACCTCCTGAAATAATTCAAAAAGGTAATTAACGACAACACCAAGAAAAAAGGAAACAAAACTATGAACAATCGTAAAACCCGCTATGCTCAGGTAGGCCTGGGGGGCCGGCATCTGATGTTCCGAAACGCCATCTTCGAAGAACACCCAGACAAAGCCGAAATGGTGGCTGTATGTGACAGTAACCCGGGACGTTTAGCTCTCGATCAAAAAGAAATCGAAGAAAATTACCAAGTCCAGGTTCCAGGCTATGACGCCGCTGATTTCGACCGCATGATCGCCGAAACCAAGCCCGACTGCGTAATTGTCACCACTATGGACGCCACTCATGACACTTACCTCCGTCGAGCCATGGAACTGGGTTGCGACACGGTTACCGAAAAACCGATGACCACCGATGAGGAAAAATGCCGGCGAATTCTGGAAACGCAGCGAAAAACCGGCCGCAAATGCACCGTCACTTTCAATTACCGTTACGCCCCCCCGCGGACTCAGGTGAAAGATCTGCTGATGTCCGGAGCCATAGGCAACGTCCTGTCGGTCGATTTCCACTGGATACTCGACCTGCACCACGGCGCCGATTACTTTCGCCGCTGGCACCGCAACAAGAAAAATTCCGGCGGCCTGATGGTGCACAAATCAACCCACCACTTTGACTTGATCAACTGGTGGCTGGGAACCGTGCCGGAACAGGTTTTCGCTTCCGGGCACAGACGTTTCTACACCCCGCAAACCGCCGAACGATACGGCCTTACTCAGCGGGCCGAGCGCTGTCATGTCTGTCCGGAATCAGATCGCTGCCGTTTCTTCCTGGATATGCGCAATACCGAAAAAATGAACAAGCTCTACCTGGAGTGCGAAGAACATGACGGCTATTTCCGTGACCGCTGCGTGTTCAGTGATCAGATCGACATTGAAGATTCCATGAATGTGGTGGTTGACTACCGCAACGGCGCCAAAATGACCTATTCCCTCAACGCTTTCACCGCCTGGGAAGGATACATGGTCACCTTCAACGGCACCGCCGGCAGGCTGGAACATAAATGCCAGGAAAAAGCCTATGTCAACGCCGATGACACAATTCCGGGAATGCTCCAGAAAGAAGGCACATGGACCCGGGTCTATCCAAACTGGAAGCCGGGTTATGAGGTTGACCTGTGGACCGGCAGCGGCGGCCATGGCGGAGCCGATCCGGTAATGCTGAACTACATCTTCGATCCAGAACAGCAGCCGCAGGATAAATACCTGCGGGCGGCCGACCAGCGATCCGGCGCCTGGTCAATACTGACCGGCATTGCCGCCAACCGATCCATGGACGAAAACCGCCCGGTCAAGATTGACCAGCTGGTCGCGGACGTGGAAACACCGGACTATTCGCCCATGCCGACTGAAAATGACCCCCTGACCATGCCCTCAAAAGAAGAGGAAGGGGAGAAGCAATAACCTCGGTCAACATACTTCACGAGGTGCGAGCGCAATCCACCTGATATCCCAAGGGAGAGGCATGCGGCATGGTTTCAGGTGTCAGGTTTCGGGTTCCCTGACACCTGAACACTGAAACCGCGAAGTCTCACATAAGCTTCAACGGCGTTTTTCGCAACTAGTCTTTTGTCCCAGCGAATGATGATACTGGCGGCACGCCTCACAGTCGGCATGTCTCGGACATACGGTGCTTGGACATGGGCAATCTTTTTTCCTGTCAGCCATAAATCACCTCCAGATTGAGTTGGTTCAAGTAAAATTCCTCAGAATCAATCAGACATATTGTTTTACAATAATCACCGATTGCACCTCGTCAATACCAGATATAATAACAACCTGGTTCCGTTATCAAAAACAATAATAAACTTTTCGTCAATTTTCCAACGGATTCAGGCACAAATCAAGGCGCTAGTTGACCCATGGGTAAATATAAAACCGCTCTTTACGCCGGCTCCTTCGACCCGCTGACCAACGGCCATGTGGATGTCATCAAACGCGCCTCAAAGCTCTTCAGTGAACTTATAGTGGCAGTCGGCCTCAATCCTGAAAAAAACAATATCTTTACAGCCGAAGAGCGCTTGCGCCACCTCCGGCAGGCCTGTGAAGGAATTGACAATCTCCGATTTTCTTCATTCAGCGGCCTGCTTGCTAACGCTGCACGCGAAATGAAGGCGGACGCCGTGGTGCGCGGACTGAGAGCCGTTTCCGATTTCGAATGGGAACTGCAGATGGCCTTAATGAATCGGGAACTGGATCCCGAATGCGAAACCATTTTCCTTATGCCCAGCCCCGAATATTCCTATATCAGCTCCACTTTGATTCGGGAAATATGCCAACTCGGCGGGAACGTGGAGCCTTTTGTGCCCGAACCGGTCTGCCGCGAACTGCGCGAAAAAGTCAAAAACGGTGAGTTATAAATCCAATGAAACATCCTTTGACTCGCGTACATGCAGGGTCGATTCCGCCCGAAGGAGTCATTTCTGAAGGTGAAATTGACCCGCGGATACTGGATCTGCTGGACGATGACCGAATCGCCTTTCCCAATCCGGCCTCTTACAGCTTCAAATTTTCCGTCGTCAGCGGCAGCTTCCTGGCCCAAGGCAAAATTGAGCTTTGCTGCCGCTGCCGATGCGACCGCTGCCTGGTCTATTTCAACTTTGATGTCGGTCTGGCTGATTTATGCTATTACATTCCCGTCAAGGAAGATGACACAGTGGACTTGACGGATCCCATTCGACAGGATATTTTACTGTTCTTTCCGCAACGACTGATTTGCGATCCCGATTGCCGAGGCCTTTGCGACCGATGCGGGCAGAACCTCAACGTTCGCAATTGCGAATGTCAGACCGGCGGCAAAATACAATCTCAGTGGAAAGAACTGGATAATTTGAATTTACCCGACGAATAATAAAAATAATCGGATTATATTAATCTTTTAAGGAGCAACGAAAGACAATGGCTGTTCAACAAAGGAAAGTTTCCAAACAAAAAGTACGCCAGCGCCAGGCCGCTAACCGCTATCAGGGAATGCAAAGTTCCCCTTGCCCCTCCTGCGGCGCCGCCCGTCGGCCCCACCGAGTCTGCATGCAATGCGGCAAGTACAAAGACCGCCAGGTTGTTTCAATCACGGCGGAATAACTTCAACCCAGTTTATAACCTTGCGGCGGACCTCGAATGATTCCAATTGCCGTAGATGCAATGGGCGGTGATTTCGCCCCCGGAAACCTTGTCGAAGGTGTCGGCAAAGCCTTGGATACACTCCCCGACCTCGGGCCATTATTTTTGGTCGGAGACAAGGAAAAAGTATCGAGGGAACTGCGCAGGATCGGCAAGTTTGACGATGACCGGATTCAGCTTATCCATTCCGATCAAGTGGTGGAAATGACCGAATCCCCGGCGGCGGCCATCAGAAACAAACCCGGATCCTCAATCGCCATGGCTGTTGACCTGGTCAAGCAAGGACGGGCCCGGGCCGTTTTCAGCGCCGGCCACACCGGCGCGGCGGTGGCTTCCTCCGTGCTCAAACTGCGCCCTCTCCCAGGAATAGAAAAACCGGCCATCGCTACTATTTTCCCGAGCGCGACCGGGCGTTTTCTGGTTCTGGATGCCGGAGCCAGTGTCGACTGCCGCAGCCGCCACCTGGCTCAATTCGCGGTCATGGGGGAAATCTACTGCCAATACGTTCTCGGCATTGAATCCCCCCGCATTGCGCTGTTGAATATCGGCGAAGAAACCACCAAAGGCAACGGGCTGACCAAAGAAACCTACCAGCTGCTGGAAAAGATGCGAAGCAGGGGACTGAATTTTGTCGGCAATGTGCAGGGCACTAGTATGTTCGACGGCAACTGCGATGTCGTTCTCTGCGACGGATTTGTCGGTAATGTCGTCCTTAAATGCAGTGAAGGCAGCTCTCAATTTTTCTCGGGCTATCTGAAAAAGTATATTCAACAGAACTGGCTGCGCAGATTCGGAGCTTTCCTCGCCCGCAATGCCTTCAAAGACCTTAAGGCCATCGCCGATCACTCGGAATACGGCGGCGCCCCGCTGCTGGGTGTCAACGGTATTTGTATTATCGGCCACGGCTCCTCATGCCCCAACGCTGTGGCCAACGCCCTGAAAGTGGCCCGGCGAGCGGTTGAAGAAGAAATCGGCGAACATCTGCTGGCAAGAATTGATCACATGCGGATAAACAGCGCCGACAAAAAGCGTCAGACTGCCGACAGGGAGAAGGAATCATGCGAAGATTCGGCGTGACCGTCACCGGCACCGGCTCTTATACACCTGAGCGCGTGCTCACCAATCATGACCTGGAAAAAATGGTCGACACCTCGGACGAATGGATTCGCGCCCGCACCGGTATCCTCGAGCGGCGAATCGCCGCGCCCGAGCAGACTTCTTCCGATCTGGCCTGCAGAGCGGCAGAAAAAGCTTTAACCATGGCGGAAACTAAAGCCGATGATCTGGACCTGATTATTGTCGCTACCCTTTCTCCGGACCGCCCCTTCCCCAATACCGCCTGCTTTGTACAAAGAAAACTGCAGGCTGATCAGGCCGCCTGTTTTTCTCTGGAAGCCGCCTGCTCCGGATTCATCTACGCTTTTCAGGTCGCCGGCGGTCTGATTCGAGACGGTGTATGTCGCAAAGCGCTGGTGGTCGGAGCGGAAAAAATATCCATGCACGTTGACTGGACCGACCGTAATACCTGTGTGCTCTTCGGCGACGGCGCAGGAGCTGTCATTCTTGAAGCAACAGAACCGGAAAATGACATCGCTCTCGCTGCTGAAATGGGCTCTGACGGCACTCTCACCGACTTGCTCACCGTCCGAGGCGGAGGCAGTGAAAATCCTCCCGGGCCGGAAATTCTTAAACAACGCAGCCACTACCTGACAATGGAAGGCAGAGAGGTCTTCAAGCTGGCCGTCAACGCCATGGTGAATTCGGCCTCCTCCACGCTGAATAAAGCCAATATCAGCAGTGAACAATTGAAATGGCTGGTGCCGCACCAAGCCAATATCCGCATTGTTCAGGCCGTGGGCAAAAGACTGGGAATTGCGAACGGAAACGTCTATATGAATCTGCATAAATACGGCAACACTTCCGCCGCGACTATTCCAATCTGCCTCGACGAAATGAACCGCGGCGAACAACTGCAAAGCGGCGATTATGTCCTCATGGTCTCCTTCGGCGCCGGATTAACCTGGGGTTCCGTACTTTTACAGTGGCCCTGAAAAATGCCGCCGCCTGTTACCGCGCAGCGCCGCCGCCTGTTACCGCGCAGCGCCGCCACCTGTTACCGCGCAGCGCCGCCGTCTGTTACCGCGCAGCGCCGCCGCCTGTTACCGCGCAGCGC
>PUNB01000103.1 GCA_003552565.1 Lentisphaerota bacterium | reverse complement strand
TATTATTGCTTACAGCCGAATCGTGTCTAGGTAAGGAGTTCCGGAACCCACTTGTATGCTCAATCGTAATCCACTATCGTCACCCCATTTTTGAACAGAAGACCGCCTGGCCACTTGCAGGCAAAGTGGAATCAGGCAGGCGGAGAGCGCGAAGATGTTTTTATAGCCACAAAAAACACAAAAAGGCACAAAAAAAGAATATTTTTACATAAGGAAACGAAGGGCGCAAAGAATTATTTATGGTGCGTGTTTCAATTCCACGGGTTGACACCCGTGGCTACATAAATGTCGCCCTCTGCGGCATAAAAAGCTTTGTCCCTAATCCGCCTCAGGCGGATCGCGAACCTGATTCCAAAGTCAAAAAACACTGGACAAGGTTATATGTTCGAAGTCTCACATAAGCTTTATAATACCCTCCCCTCAGCCGGAGCGATCCTTAAGCGCTTTTTTCAATGCGCTTCGCATGGTTTCAACCGGCGCTTCCCGACCGGTCCAGAGGGTAAAACTGCGGGCTCCCTGGTAGAGTAGCATGGAGAGTCCGTCGGCGGTTTTTCGTGATTCTTGCCGCAGTGCTTTCAAGAAGGGAGTGTCCCCGTAAATCATGTCCATTACCCGGCAATGCGGCGGGAGCAAAAAGGGGGGGATAGGCAACGGGTCATCGGCGTGCAGTCCCAGGGAAGTAGACTGCACTGCCAGAGGGATATCCTTTAAAGCGTTTCGTATGGTTTCAGGTGCCGCCTTCAACGATATACAGCGGGTTCGGCAGGCAGGTGCATTGGCGTCTATTATAGCTACGATTCTTTCGATTTTGTCGATAGATCGATTAAGCAGGACAATCTCGTCGGCTCCCTGCAAGGCCATGTGCACGGCAGTTGCACAGGTGGCGCCGCCGCCGCCGATGAAGGCCAGCCTCCCTCCCTGGGCGCTAAAGCCAAAGTGTTCTTTCAACGCCATTTCCAAGCCGTAACCATCCGTGGAATAGCCGCTCAGTTCGCCGGTGTCCGGCTCTACGGTCACGGTATTGACGCTGTTGACCAGTTCTGCAGGCGGGTCGATTTTATCGACGCATTGGGCCGCGGCGGCCTTGTGCGGGACGGTAACATTCCAGCCGGAAAAGTCACGGTGCGGTAATTTCCGCATCCGGGAGATCACATCTGCCGGCGGAATCGGGATCAGCTGGTATTCGGCATTGAGACCTAGTTCGGCGAAAGCGGCATTGTGCATGGCCGGTGACAGCGAATGCTCCACCGGCCATCCTACGACTCCGTATTTCAGAGGCATTGTAATAACTCTTTCGGCTTAACCGACAAGGAGATCAATTCCACCAGTTATACAGAATCGGGGCGATAACCAGCGAGACGACCCCCATTAATTTCATCAGGATGTTCAGTGAGGGTCCGGCGGTGTCCTTGAAAGGATCACCGACGGTATCGCCGGTCACCGAAGCTTTATGCGCTTCCGAGCCTTTGCCGCCGTTGGCGCCGGCTTCGATATGTTTCTTGGCGTTATCCCAGGCGCCTCCGGCATTGGCCATGAACAGAGCCATGACCACACCGCTGGCGGTTACCCCCACTAGCAGGCCGCCGAGCATTTCGATACCGAAAACAAACCCGACAATTACTGGTGAAAGGATGCCGAGCAGGGCGGGAACGGTCATTTTCCTGATCGCTGCTTTGGTGGCGATGTCCACGCAACGGGCGTGATCGGCTTTGGCGGTGCCCTCCATCAGGCCGGATATTTCCCGGAATTGCCGACGCACTTCTTCGACCATGTCGAAGGCGGCGTCTCCCACGGCCCGCATGGCGAAGGAGGAGAAGAGGAAAGGCAGCATGGCGCCGACCAGCACGCCGGCCATGACATTGGGCATGGTTACATCCAGAGCTTCCAGACCGACGGTTTCCCGGAAAGCGGCGAACAGAGCCAGGGCCGTCAGGGCGGCCGAGCCGATGGCGAAGCCTTTGCCGATGGCGGCGGTGGTGTTGCCGACCGCGTCCAGTTCGTCCGTGCGATCCCGCACTTCACTGCCCAGCTCGGCCATTTCCGCCATGCCGCCGGCGTTATCGGCGATCGGTCCGTAGGCATCCACCGCCAACTGCACGCCGGTAGTGGCCAGCATTCCCAGACCGGCCATGGCAATGCCGTAGAGCCCGCACATCCAATAGGCGAGCATGATCGCCGCGGCCAGAAACAGAATCGGCCAGGCAGTCGAAACCATGCCTACTCCGAGTCCGGCGATAATATTGGTGGCCGAACCGCTGGAGGAAGCGTCGGCAATGCGGTTGGAAGGACCTTTGCCTTCGGCCGTGTAATATTCGGCCATCAGCCCTATCGCCACTCCGGCGATCTGTCCCAGTACCACCGCTCCGAAAATGCCCAGGGAAGTGTATTCGCCGGAGGCGAAGGAGAATCGCGCCGGGGCAAAGAAAAGCACCAGGGGATAAACAGAGACAGCGAACAGCAGGCCGGCGCCGAAGGTGCCGACATTCAGAGCTTTCTGCGGTTTGCCGCCTTCTTTAACCCGGACCATCATGGTGCCGATGATTGAGAAAACGATTCCGGAGCCCGCCACCAGCAGCGGCAGTAAAGTGAGGTTGAGTGATTGTGAAGCATTGCCGCCGATCACTGTGGCGGTGGCTCCCAGTATCATGGCGCTGATCATAGCGCCTGCGTAGGATTCAAAGAGGTCGGCGCCCATGCCGGCGACGTCGCCGACGTTGTCGCCGACGTTGTCGGCAATGGTCGCCGGGTTGCGCGGATCGTCTTCCGGAATACCCGCTTCCACTTTGCCCACCAGATCAGCTCCGACATCCGCCGCTTTCGTATAGATGCCGCCGCCCACCCTGGCGAAGAGAGCGATTGAACTGGCGCCCATGGAAAAGCCGGCGATAATCGGCAACACGCTTTGCCGTACAGTATCCATGCTTTCAGGGCTGACGTTAAAAACATGGAAATAAATTATGGTCAGTAAAGAAATTCCCAGCAGTCCCAGGCCGACCACTGACAGTCCCATGACAGCGCCCCCCGAAAAGGCCACTCGTAAAGCTTGCGACAGCCCCTGCCGAGCAGCCGTAGTGGTGCGCATATTGGCGGAGGTGGCCATGCGCATACCGAAAAAACCGGCCAGTCCGGAACAGAAAGCTCCAAAGATGAAGGAAATGGAAACCAGTCTGACCGGACCTTCATTGATCAAGGCCAGCAATACAGCTACGATCAGAACGAAGACTGCCAGCACCCTGTATTCACGCCCGAGGAAGGCCATGGCTCCTTCTCGAACAGCATTGCCGAGTTCCTGAATTTTTTCATTCCCGGCTTCCTGCTTGTTCACCCAGCCTGCTTTCAGCCAAGCCGAAAGCAAAGCGGCCAAGGCGCAAATAAAACCTATGTACATTACCCAGCTGTTCATTTTTAATTCCTTTTCTTGTTGTTAATTCTGAATATAGTGATTAAGTTTCCAGCCTGGGGAACAGGCTGTGAAGTTTGCCTATAAGGGAAAACATAATGATTTCCCCGCGCAAACCCGGATAAGATAACTTCAATTGGAAAAATGTCCAGAGACTGTAACATCTTGGGTTATCCTGCGTATAAAAGAGCAGAGGCTTCGCCTGTCTCACATAAGCCCGGCCGCCGGCGCAATGCGCCTGATACCCTGGGGGTGAGACTAACCATAATCTTGAATCATTGAATCTTGAATCCTGAATTTTGAAGTTTCTGACAGAACGCTTCTGTTTTAACTCCAAAATTGACAGAGTCTCACATAAACCCGTCCGCCGACGTGAAGCAAGCCGGATACCCCGAGGGAGAGACTGGTGCGGCATAAAAAACTTTGCCTCGAATCCGCCTCAGGCGGATCCCGAACTTGATTCCAAAGTCAAAAAACACTGGACAAGGTGCGAGACAAGGTGCGAGACAAGGTTATATATACGAAACAAATTCGACTGGGGAAAAATGATGAACAAGCCAAAATTCAGCCAAAATCGTTGTCGCGGTTTTACTTTAATAGAATTGCTGGTGGTGATTTCCATTATCGCCTTGCTGGCTGGACTCTTAATGCCCGCCCTCGGCCAGGCCCGCGAGTCGGCCCGGCGGGCGGCCTGCGCCTCCAACCTGCGACAGATCGGTATAGGGTTAAGAGTCTATATGGATGATTATAATGATCGACTGCCTCCGGCGGCGATGATGAAAACAGAAGACCCTCACGGTCGCCCACCGATCAACCACTTCCTGCCTTTGGACAGCCAGAGCGTATATCGCTGTCCCTCCGACCCCGGAGGGAAATACTTTGAACGTGAAGAGACCAGCTACGAATACTCCTGGGCCTTCATGATCAGGCTTGATGAGGAAGTTGACGAGGTTTCAATCGGCACGCTAGATCATCTGGCGGAGGAAATCGGTGTCAGCCTGGCGAATATTAACTTGATGAGTGACTTTGATCCATTTCATGGAGAAGCCACTGAAAAGGGTGCTAAAAACTATCTTTACGCCGACGGCAGAGTGGGCGATTTCGGTTCCGTTGATGAATAAAAAAGGATTGAATCATGATTAAGAAAAAGAAACCTGTTTTCACAATTCGCGACCAAATGTCCGCTAGGAAAAAGGCGGCATTGATACTCTCGGCGGCGGCGGCCATGGCGATTCTCTTCGGAGCGGTTTACTGGCTGCGAGGCGGCTCCGGGAGGCTTCCCGATCCGGCGACGATAGAATTGGAAGACGCTGCGGAAATCATGGGATCCAGTGCTTTCTGGGGCATGGAGCCGGAGGATCGTCACGAGTACGTTCAGGAAGCGATGCGCTCGTTTGTGGTGCGCACTGCTCGAGAGTACGCCGAACAGCCGCCGGAAAAGCAGGAGGAGTATTTGGAAAATCTTATTGTCAGGGTAGAAAGTATGAGCGGCCGATTCAGCAACATTCGTCCGCCCTCAAGGCCTTCCCGCAGGAGCCGGGATTCAGAAGAAGAGAACGATGACTCTGAAGAGGCAAGCGGCCCGAGAAGCCTGGAAGAAGAGATGCGGGAATCCAGAAGAGCCGAGCGCCGGCGTATGTCTGGAAACGGCTCACAGCCGACACTGGCCAGGGTAATGGAAAGGATGCGTCAGGAGTCTGAACGTATGGACGCCACCAGCAGGGCGCAGGTGGTTAATTTCATGTTTGATATGGGAGCGCATCTGCGCAATCGCTGAAAATTTTTAAAGACGAAAACAAACTGGAGAATTTATTTATGGGAAAACAAGACAGATCAAGCGGAATGATAAACATTTTTTTCAGCCGCCCGGCCTTGACGGCTCTGGCAACCATTTGCGTCCTGCTGCTCACCAGCGGTCTGACGGCGCGAGCAGACACCGCCGAGCTGGCGCAGTCACTGCGGCCATTCACCGACCTGCTTCAAGGGCGCCCGGGAGCCGCCGCTGAAGTGGAATTATCCTGGGACGGCGAAGAAGAAATGGGGAATGTCGTGTTTGCTTTATTGGCGGAAGATGAATGGATTATACGGCTTTTTTACACTGATTATGAAATGATTCTTCATTATGAGGACAATCAGGCGAGCATGTTTCTGCCCCGTCGTGAGGTGCGGTTTATCGGCACTGGAGAGAATGAGCCCGGGGACAGCCTGCGGCCGCGGGGTCTGCTTGGCCGCCTGATCAGTTCCGACAGCCAGCTGAAAGCTTATTCGGCCCTGCTGAGTCAAACCCAGCCGGAAGCTCTGGCGATGATGCTGACCATGCTGGCGGGCGGGCAATATGAGGGCAATCAGAGCTGGCGGCTGACGGCGCTTGACGATGCCGGGATGCGATTTTCGCAAGCGGAGGACGGAGCGCCGAGGATGCACATAAACTTTGAGGGGGTTCACGGCAGGCTCAGATTACGGGTGGCGGATTCAGTTCGTCGACAAATCCTCGACGGTTTGGGAGATTACGACGCGCAGGAGGTATCTTTGGCCGAGATGGAAAGAGTTGTCGTGCGGGGAATAAGGCGGGCGACCGAAGTGATGATGCCGGGGCCGGCTTTACGGAATCCTTCTCAGCGGCCGAAGCGAGCCGCGAACGGCAGACTGGAATGGGTCGACGGCCAAAGAGTCGTGCGTTTATGGGGGACTCCTGAAGAAATCGGTACGGCGCACGGAGAATTGCTCCAGGCGGAAGCCAGCCGCTGTGTCGATTCAGCTCTGCACATGGTGGGACTGGGTGAGACCATTCATTCCGGAAAGTGGTTTCCCGACACCTTGCGGGAGATCATTTCGCGAACGGAAGAATTCATTCCGGAGCATCACACAAGGGAGCTGGACGCGATGTCGGAGAGAGCCGGGATCAACCAGGAAGCGGCCCGTTTGGCGAACGTTTTTCCCGAGTTTTTTCACTGTTCCGGGTTCGCCCTGTTCGGTGAAGCCACTGCGGACGGAACGCTGTATCACGGGCGGGTGCTCGACTACATGACCGGGGTCGGCCTGGAGCACAGCAATACTGTATTTTTTGTGGAGCCGGATGAAGGCTATAATTTTGTCAATGTCGGATATGCCGGTTTCATCGGCAGTGTCACCGGCATGAACGAGAACCAGATCAGTCTTGGAGAAATGGGCGGGCACGGCCGCGGTGATTGGGACGGAGTGCCGATGGCCACACTCATGCGGCGGGCGCTGGAGGAGGCGGAGAACCTTGAGGATGTGCGCCAGCTCTGGGAACATTCTCCGAGAACCTGTGAATACTTTTATGTATTCGCCGATGCCAAAATACCTTCCGCCGCGGGAGTGGCGGCGACTCCGGATAGAATAGATTTTGTGGAACCGGGAGAAGATCACGATCTTCTCGGGGAGGGAATCAGAGATACCGTTCTTCTATCCGTTGGCCATCGGCTGGAAAAGCTGCGTCAGCGGGTGCAGGATAATTACGGTAATTTTAATGAAGAAAGCGCCATTGCCCTGATGGACCGGCCGGTGGCCATGAGTTCCAACCTGCACAATGTTTTGTTCGTGCCGGAAAAACTGAGGCTGTATATCGCGCATGCCGACGGGGTGAATATCGCCGCCGAGCGGCCTTATGTGAGACTGGATGCCGATGAATGGTGGGGTAAAGACAGAGAGTATTGAAGTTTAATCGACAATGGTGTTTTCAGCTTCATTCGCTGGGGGGATAAACCTATACTGTCGGCTCTGGGAACGATGCAGATAGACACCAAGAATTATGCCGATGATCAGGGCAATGATAACCAGCAATATAATCAGTCTGCCGGATCCTGATGTTTGAATAGTAGATGATTGGTTTGCGTTTTCCTCCTGATCTTCATCGTTTTGGCGGTATTCCTCTGAAGCTGAAGCATCAAAACCTTCGGATTGCAATTCGGTATCAATATCAGCAGCGCCCTCGGCGGGAGTTGAGGTAACCGCCATGGCGCGGATGTTTTTTCGCAACAATTCTTCCATTTCGCCAATCACCTGTTCCCAGGACTGCGGTCGTTTGTGGGGATTTTTGTTGAGCATCCAACTGACCGCGTCGCAGACATCCTCCGGGATAGTTGAATTGCATTCACTCACCGGCACCAGCGGAGCGTACACCTGCTTGTCCATTACTTCTTCCGGGTCTTCTCCCGGGAAGGGCGGCATACCGGTAAGAAGGTGATACAGCGTGGCGCCGTAGGAATAAATATCAGTCCGACAGTCGCTGCCTTCGTTTTCTCCCATAATCATTTCCGGGGCGGCGTACAGCGGGGTGAGCATAATGCCGTCATCTTCCGTTTCCAGTTCGCCGATTTTCGCCAATCCGAAATCCGCCAGCTTCGCCTCCCCCCTTTGATTAAGCATGATATTCGCCGGCTTCAGGTCGCCGTGATTCAACTTCTGGCTGTACCATCCGTAAGCCAGCGCCCGCGCCATATCGAGCATGATCTGTAGAGCCATGGTGCAATGCATGGTTCCTTCCCGGTCAATCTTTTCGAGAAGATTTTCACCTTCCACAAACTCCATGGCGAAGTAGCATACATTTTCATCTGTTATACCGGCATCATAGGCCTGCACAATATGCGGGTGGGAAAGAGCGGCGGCGGCTTTGGCTTCATTGAAAAAGCGTTCGACAAAGTCGCTGTCATTGGCGAATTCGTGAGGTAGAATTTTTACCGCCACCGGCCGCTCCAAACTGATTTGCACAGCTCGGTAAACTGCCGCCATGGCACCGCGGCCGATCAATGATTCAAGACGAAATTCGCCAATCACTGTTCCTTCCGGAAATAGCTCTGCTGTCTGTTCTTCCATAGTTTTTATCAGTGATATATTAACTGTATCCACGGAGCGGGTTTATCGCCGATTGTATGAGACTCGCGGTTTCAGGTTTCAGTGTTCAGGTGTCAGGGAAATTCAACCAGTCTACCCTCTGGGTATCAGGCGCTCCGCGGCGGTGATCGGGCTTATGTGAGACACCGCAGCTATCTTAAAGCGGCGTCAAGCCGCCGCACTTCAAGGATGCTCCGCATCAGTTCAAGACACCGAGCCGAAGCGCTTTTGAGTACTACGGTCGTCCTCGGCCGTAACTTTTGCATGCCGCTCACCTGCTACGGCCGGGGACGACCGTAGTACTTTCGGTTCGCGGCGAGCTCTCACCGCTTTGGTATAGCAGCTCATGTGAAACACCGTAACCACGACGGTTGACGATAACGGCGACGAGAACGGATCACGAGCCTCATAATCGTTCACCTTTCTCGTCGCCGATCTCGTTCACCGCTGTTTCTATTCCGGAGTATCAGGCGCATCGCGCCGGCGGTCGGGCTTATGTGAGACTTCACATATATAACCTTGTCGCGCACCTTGTCGAAATATCGCTCAGACTGAACGCGAAAGATTAGGGGAAAACGGCTGCGCCCCTTAATCTTTTGCCCTAATCTTTCGCCTTAATCTCGTTTCCGAACCCTTTTCGCATGGGGTCTGGCTCGGGATACCATCCGCCCCGCACCGCAATCCCTTTTAGAATGCTCCGAAAATGAAACTGCCGAAGGTGCTGACGGCGGTCTGTTCCCGCACATCCTGCAGGGCGCTGCGAACCTCCTGGACGATCTCCATGACCTCCTGATAGGCTTCGTCGTCCATAATCAGTTTACCGATAGTTCCTTCTCCCTGGGCCAGACTTTCGCCCACGTCGGCGAAAGAACGCAATGAACGACTCAGCTCACCGTAAAGTTCGCCGTCATCATTTATGAGCATGGCGATAGAAGAGGTTTCAGTGTCCATTTGATCGGTCAGGCCGCGGATGTTGGCGATGGCGGCGCGGATATTATCATGTGTCTCTTCTTCGGTCAGCAGGCGCCCAACGGTTCCCTCTCCCCGGCGCAGTCTTTCGGTGATGGTCTGCAGATCGTTATACAAAGATTCGTCCGTAGCCAGACGCCCCAGGGTGCCTTTGCCTTGGCGGAGATCACGCAGAGCCATATCCGCCTGCTCGGCGGTTGACGCCACATGCCCTCCCGCCTCTCGCAGTATATCAATCGCTTGGGAAAATTCATGATACAGCTCCTCGTCGGTTACCAGCCGGCCGAGGATACCGCGGCCGGCGCGGATGTCCGCGGTGACGGCTTCGATATTGGCGATAGTGGCGACAACTTTTTCGATTGCCTCTTCCTCTTCCAGTATTTGGCGAATATTGGTTATTTCCGCTCGCAGTTCCCGCGCTATTTCTCCCGCCTCCACCATGACATCAGCCGAATCCTGGCCGTAAAACAGTTTGTCATCGGGCAGCGGTGGGGCGTCCAGCGGACCGGGATCAATAGCCACGAACTGTCCTCCCAGGATAGTGCCGGGGCGGATAAACACTGAATACCCCTCACGGAAAGTTATATTCTCCGTCAGACTCAATTCAACCAAAACACCCTCTTCGTCCAGGCTGATATCCTTAACGGTGCCGACTCTGACTCCCCGGGCCATTACGTGATCGCCTTTCATCAAGCCTTCAACTCTTTCAAAACAGACTGTGTAACGATACTCCGTGGTAAACCAGTTTTCAGTGCTTAAGATGATTGTGAAATAGGCCAAAACGACAAGCGCCAGAAAAAACAAAGCACCCACCGCCATTTCAACTGTATAATCGCAAATTCTAAATCGAAAACGCATAATTGCCACCCGATATACTGTAATGGTTAAAATTTATGTTGTAAGAACAACGCGGAAATCAAGCCGTTTGAAAGGTCTGGTTATGTCCGAACTGAGCCGCGATGAACTCATGCGCCAGCGGCGATTCATGGTGCTGGAATTCCTCCGGTGTCCCCATGCAGGCTATTCGGCCTTCATGCAGCAAAGCGACTCTGTCGCCAATGGAAAAGGCGCTGACCAGGTCGTGCGTCACCACCACGGAGGTAACCCCCATTTGGGATTGCAGGTGCTGGATCAGTCGGTCGATGTTACGCGAAAGGATCGGGTCCAGGCCGGCAGTAGGCTCGTCATATAACACAATCGGCGGTCTGGTGACAATCGCCCGGGCCAAAGCCGCCCGCTTAACCATGCCGCCGGACAGTTCCGCCGGCATCTGATGTTGAATTTGGGGCAGGTTGACCATTTCCAGCGCTTCCCGGACTCTGTCCTTTATCTCCTTTTCGGATGATTCGCCCCGTTCCCTCAACGGCAAAGCAATATTGTCGAAGATATTAATCCAGTTGATCAACGCTCCGCCTTGAAAGAGCATACCGAACCAGCGTCGCAGTTTTCTCAGCTCCGCGCCACCGGCCGTATGCATGGTCTGGCCATCAATCATAACTTCGCCGCTGTCCGGCCGCAGCAACCCGATCATGTGTTTAAGCGCCACGCTTTTACCGGCGCCGCTGGAGCCGACCACGACCATCGTCTCTCCGCGCTCGACTCGCAGTGACAAGCCGCGCAGTACCGACTGGCCGCCTAGGGTTTTATTGATATTTCGTAATTCCAGCATTAATAAAACAGCCGTGTGATTATGTAACCCGCGATTAGGATAAGCAGGAAAGAATGCACCACCGTGGCTCTGGTGGCCCGGCCGACACCGACGGCGCCATTGGAGGTGGTGAAGCCTTGGTAACTGGCGACAGAGACGACGATGATACCGAAAACCCAGGCCTTGAAGAGGCCGACAAAGACTTCTTTATTGGTCAAAAACTGCAGGGCGTTATCATAGTAGGCACGCGGCTCCACCCCCAATTGCGTCCAGGCCACCAGCATACCGCCGCCGACACCCAGGACATTGGAATAGATGGTCAGGATCGGGCACATGACCATGAAAGCCACCAGACGTGGCATGACCAGAAAACTGGCGGGGTTTACCGACATGACATGCAGAGCGGCTATTTCATTGGAAACCTGCATCGTGCCGATTTGAGCGGCGATGGCGGATCCAACGCTGGCAGCCAAAATCAAAGCGGTTAAAAACGGCCCCATTTCCCGTACAATGGTCTGGCTTACGAGATTGCCCACCTGTACTTCCTGGCCGTACATACGCAGTACCAATCCCGCCTGCAGCGCCAGAATCATGCCGTTGAACATGGCCACAATCGAAACCACTCCCAGGCTGCGGATGCCGCAGTTGAAGAGCTGCCGCATAACTTCCCGCCGCCGTTGAAAGATGTCTTTCAGGCATAAGAACGCTTCTCCGGTTATCAGCAGCGCGTCACCGCCGTCCCGCAGAAGCATCAAGATCTGCCGCCCGGATTTTTCGAGGAAATTCCGAGGCGGTTCAAAGTGTTCCGGCTGAAAATATTTCATAATATAATATAAACAGTCAGGCTTGTTTATCAATCCAGAAAACAGTTATCGATTAGTCGTGTCTCGCCGAAATAAGCCGCCACCGCCAGCAGAGCGGGCCGGTCAATTCTGGTTAAAAGCCGCAAAGAGTCGCGACTGCGCACCTCCGCGTACTGTACTTTGCCGCCTGCCTGATCGATTTTCTCCGCCGCGGCGGCGGCCAAGGCGGCTGCGGATCTCTCCCCTTCCTGGAAGCGCTGACGAGCCAGGATGAGTCCCTGATGTATCGAGGCGGCTTTGTCTCTCTGTTCAGGATTAAGATACTGATTGCGGGAACTCATGGCCAGGCCGTTCGATTCCCTGACAATGGGCGCCATGAGCAATTCCGTCGGCATGTTCAAATCTCGGAACACGCGCCTGAGCAGCAACGCCTGTTGAGCGTCCTTTTGGCCGAAAACCGCGATGTCGGGCATAACGATATTGCACAATTTCACCACCACCGTAGCGACTCCGCGAAAATGACCGGGCCGATATTCG
>PUNB01000267.1 GCA_003552565.1 Lentisphaerota bacterium | reverse complement strand
TTTCAAGAGGCCAGCCGTTTCCAGGCAGCCCGCTGGAGCCGCCCGGCCTCGGGCGGTAAAAGCCATCCCTATCTGTTCTGATCAGTGCAGATTAGTGCGGCTTAGTGGTTAATAATGCAGCCTTTTCTTTGATTAACCACTTATCTTCACTAATCGACACTTATGGGACAACTTTTTATCGCGTGACGGCGGAGGCCCGCCGTCCCCAGGTATCTCCATTTTACGGAACTTGGCGAGGAGGTTGAAGAAAGTGAACATAAACGGCATATTTGTGACCGGCACGGATACCGGCGTCGGTAAAACGGTGGCGGCGGCGGCCTTGCTTGCGAGGTGGAGAGAGCAGGGTGGGGACGTAGTCCCGATGAAGCCGATTCAGACCGGCTGCCTTAAAGAGAACGGAAAACTGGTCAGCCCGGATTTGCGGTTTTGTCTGAAAATGGCTGACTTGCCGATTCCCGCGGGAGAAGAGGATTTGATGGCGGTCTATAAGTTTAAACCGGCGTGCTCTCCTCATCTGGCGGCGTTTCAAGAGGCGACAGAAATTAACCTGCAACTCATAGTTAAGGCGGCCCATGAACTCATGCGAAGGCATGATGGATTGGTGGTTGAAGGGGCGGGCGGAGTGATGGTGCCGCTTACCGGTTTTTTGACAATGCTCGATTTGATGCGGGCCTTAGCCCTGCCGGTGATCCTGATCGCTCGTTCAGGGCTTGGGACAATTAATCATACTTTGTTGTCGCTGCGGGAATTACGGCGAGCCGGTTTGTCAGTGCCGGGGGTGGTCATGGTCCGCCATGCGGAGACGGAATGGAGTTTCATCGAACAGGATAACTGGAAAACAATCGAACGAATGGCGCGAACCAAAGTCTTAGGCTGTCTGCCTTATATGCCGGGAATTGACCGTGAAGAGGTGTCCGTTGATGATTTTTTGCGAACGGCGATGGAATGTTTGCGCTGGCCGCCTGCTGAAGTAGTCTGATTCAGGCCGGGAGGAAGATTAGGGCGAAAGATTAGGGACCCATGTCAACCAACTAACAACCAGCAACCTTCAAAGGAGATGCTTCTATGCCTCTTGCAACTGATGAATATCTTAACTTAGACCGAAAAAGCATTTGGCATCCTTTCACTCGCCATTCCACAGCCCTGCATGAATCTTTTCCTGTTATTGTAAAGGGCGAAGGACCATGGCTTTACGATAATGACGGGAATCGCTATGTGGATGCTATTTCTTCCTGGTGGTGCTGCAATCTGGGGCATGGTCATCCGCGAATAGTGGAAGCGATTCGCGGACAGGCCGAAAAATTGCAACACAGCATTCTGGCCAATTTGTCCCACCCCGCGGCGATTAAGCTGGCGACCAATTTGATCGGCCATTTTCCCGATCCCGGTCGACGAGTGCTTTTCGCCAGTGACGGCTCCAGTGCGGTTGAAGCGGCCATGCGGGTGGCGGTTCAATATTGGCATAATCTGGGGCAGACGGAAAAAAATCGTTTTGCGGCTTTGCGGGAAGGCTATCACGGTGATACGCTTGGGGCGATGTCTCTCGGGTTCATGCCGAACTTTCACGCTTCGTATCAAGATATTGTCATGCCGGTATATCATGCGGACAGGCCTTTCTGCGCCGGATGCGCCTGGGGCGAGCGGCCGGAGACGTGTGAAAGGCAGTGTCTGAACAGTTTGCGACAAATCCTGCGCGAGCATCATTCTGAATTGGCCGGGTTAGTGGTGGAACCACATTGCCAGGGAGCTGCCGGGATGAGAATATATTCACCTGAATGCCTGTGGGAAATGGCGGAACTTTGCCGACAATTCGAGGTGTTGCTGATAGTCGATGAGATTGCAGTGGGGATGGGACGAACCGGCCGGATGTTCTCGTTTGAACATGCCGGCGTGGATCCGGACATTGTCTGTCTGGGGAAGGGATTGACCGGGGGCTGTCTGCCGGTCAGTGCCACGGTGGTGAAGCAAGGTTTATTCGACACCTTTACAGACGAGCCCGTGGATCATACCTTGTACCATGGTCATACTTTTGCCGGGAATCCTTTGGGCGCGGCGGCGGCTTTGGCTTGCCTTGAGGTATATGCTGAAGATAATATTGTTGAACAGGCGCGGCGGAGAGGAGAACTTTTGAATCAGGAATTTCAAATTTTCCGGGAACTGGAGGAAGTGGAGAATCTGCGCGGCCTGGGGATGATTGCGGCGTTTGATCTGAAAGCAGGAAAGGATGGCCGATCCGGGGTGGAATTGGCACGAGAAGTGCGGTTGGAAGTTATGAAAAAAGAGGTGCTCCTGCGGCCTTTGGGAAATGTGTTATATCTGATGTTGCCGTTAGTGGTAAGTGAGGAAGTGATGCAAGAAACCGTGCAGGCTTTGTTTAATGCTGTGAAAAGTGTAATTGCGGCGGGTGATTAATTTTTTTGGCTCTTTCTGGGATTTTGTGGGTAGCAGCTTGATTTCCTGTGTCTTGTGCCATCACGGGGTGTCGGGTTTCAGGTTTCGGGTTTCAGGAGGCCAGCCAAACGGGCACAGCTCACGTTCTGAGCCGTACGCGACGTGGTCTTCCTCCACGCGCCAACGCCGTTCGCTGACCGGAAGTTTCCTCTCGAGCGTCTTCTCCAGGCCATTG
>PUNB01000179.1 GCA_003552565.1 Lentisphaerota bacterium | reverse complement strand
GATGAGGATTATTCGGGCCGGCTCACCGTCCGCCGAGTCAAATTCAACCCCTTCCGGCTTCAGTCCCATGGCCACGATCAGGCGATCAACCGTATCGGTTTTGCCATGCGGGATGGCAATACCATGTTCCAGGCCGGTGCTCATGCGCTTTTCACGGTCACAAACAGCTTTTTCAGCCGCCTTCCGGTCAGACAGCCCATACGTCTCTTCCAGCACCGTCAGAAGTTCCTGAATAATGCCCCACTTGTCCTCGCTCTCCAGGCGCAGCTTTATGTGCCCAGGCAATAAGGCTGTGCGAATTAAATTAGCCGACATTGATTAACTCCAGAAATATATTGAACTTACAAAAACTCAAAAAACTTAAAATTTAAACTTATCTATTTGCAGTGAATTTTTTCAAGTGTGCTGAATTATGCCTGCATATCGGCATTAGGCCTTTTCGATCGAGGTCTAAGTCTGTCATTCTAAAAACCCAAAAAACGAATTTACTATAGTTTTTTAATTAAAGAAAATCTTGCCGCCGCATTTCTGATTTCAATCATTTTTCCTCTTTCATCTTTGGGTAGCTTTATCGCTACTGTACTTTCTTTGTACAGTATCGCTAACAGTACTATCAGTTCTTGCGTTGAGCATAGAATTAATCTTTTTGTTTTTGGCATTGAATTTGCTTATTATCAATTGAAATCGCGGTGTTAACTGATGCTGAGGGATAGATCAATAATGATTTTCCGGAGGTTCACCGTAATAAAGCAACCATTAACATTATGGAGGTAAGATTATGCCAGGTGGAGACAGAACAGGACCGAATGGAATGGGGCCGATGACCGGAAGCGGTGCAGGTTTCTGCGCGGGCTACTCGGTGCCGGGGTATGCGAATCCGCTGCCGGGCCGCGGTTTCGGCTTCGGCCGGGGCCGCGGCTTCGGACGAGGTTTAGGCCTAGGCCTTGGCTTCCGGGGAGGCCGCGGCTGGGGCGGTTACGGGGGATTCCCCCCTTATGCCGCCGCCAATCCCTATGGAGCGGCTGTTCCGTCCTACGGCGCGGCCTATGGCGGAATGCCGTCTCCTCAAAAGGAAGTCGAAACTTTGAAAGGCCAGGCGGAGTACTTCGAAGAAGCTCTCGAAGGTATCAAAAAGCGGATTGCAGAGTTTGAATCCGAGGCCGAAGGAACAAAGTAAAGCTAAAAAAAATGAAAGAAAGGTATTCGCGATCAGAGATTTAAAGCCGGTCGCGGATACCCGGTTTCAGTTCTCTGGAGGTGTATAATGCCTGGAGGAAATGGAACAGGACCAACAGGATCAGGTCCCGGAAGTGGCCGCGGCATGGGAATGGGCCGCGGTCAGGGACGAGGTCGTATGGGTGGATCCGGCTTTGGTGCCGGCGACAGTTGCCTATGCCCGAATTGCGGCAAAAAAGTGTCTCATTATCGCGGGACACCCTGTGGTCCCCGGGGTCTGCGTAAGTTTAGTCTTTGTCCCCGGGGTCTGCGTAAGTTTAGTCTTTGTTAAATAGGCACTTAGATTTTATGCTTGTGCTTGGAAAAAGTCTTAGCGGCAAAGCTCTGAGCAGGGGTGATCGCTTCTAAGGACTATTGTTGATTGTTGACAGAAGACCCTCCCGCTTTCGAAATAAATCCCAAACATTGCACTCTAATACGCTTAGCGCGAATCGTCAAGCAGAAGCATATTCGCTCTAAGGAAATTGTCCAGCACGAGCAAAAAACTTAAGTATATTCCTAACAATAACTAAACCTACGCAGACCCCGAGAAAACAGTATCCAGCCAGACAGCCGCCTTCTGGTCAGCGGAATCGGCGTGCAGGTACAGCCTTTTGCCGTCACCCTCTGCCGCATCGCCGGCCACATGCAAGGTCTCTGACCACGCCTCCTCCTCCGGCAGCAGCCGCGTCAGCCGATTAGGCAGGGAAAGAAGCCGTTCTTCATTGATAAAATTTTCATCTCGGTCAGGAAAAACAGCCAGATAAAGCATTTCCATTTCCACTAAATCATTAAAAAAGTGAGTTCCCAGAGAGATATCGGGTATCAGTCCTTCATGCATAGCGGCGATCTCACAAAGCACGCGGGCGTTTTTTATTTCCGAGAACGCTGTCGGCACCCCGAGAGAGGGCGAGCTGGTTCCCCAGCGTCCCGGTCCGATCAGCATGATCAACTGTCCCTGCAATTGCTCATGATTAGTCAGCCGGCCGATGAGCCGGGCCAAGGCGTATCGCTCCTGTACCGACAAGCGGGAGTAAGAAGAAGGAACAATGTAAATAACCTGATCCACGGCCGCGGCCAGACCCTGGCCGATAATCGGCCCGGCGGACTGCAAAACAAGCCGCTCCGCCGAAATCTTTTCCGGAGACTGAATACGGTCGGGAGCTGTGTCGGTTTTAACCTGAAAAGGACGGCATTGAACAAGATTAATCAAGGGAGTCTCTTCTTCATCGGCAAAGTTGACGGTGAATTCAATATCGACGGGATGCGAGTAGGCATCCTGCAGAGTTTGCAATATTTCCCGAAAGTAATCCGCCAGGCCAGCCTGCAGCGGCTTGTCGAAATCAAGCTTTCTGGGGGGGGAGGCCATTCTCATGTTGTGCTCCCGAGCGCGCCGGACGGTTTCGCTGTCGACACTTGTAAGCTTTCCAAGCAAAGGCTCCGACAACTCCTTCGTCACTTCCTCCACCGGTGCCGAGCTGAAAGAGTTCTTCTGTAAATCAATCACATCCGCCCGCCGCTGTCGATAAGTGCCCGGGTCTTCCTGTTCCGCCGGCGGTCGCAGCCATGGGGCGTTCAGCGCCACCAGCCGGGTATAATCGTCCTCCACCCGATCCACCGCCCGGGTGCCGAGCCCGAGAACAAGCCGCAGCAGGCCGGCTTCCCGCTTCACCCCGGGACCCCAGGCATAGGGATTAAAGGAAAAGCCGGTGCCGGCCATGGAAGGACAAAAAAAACGCCCCTCCGCGCCGCCTGAAACCCTCTGTACCAGCAGCGCCATCTGCTCCTCACGCTCCAGCAGGCCGCGCTCGCGCCGGTAAAGGAGCGCTTCCCGGCTCATGGTGCTGGCGTAAACTGTGCGCACCGCCTGGATGAAGTCACGCATCCGTTCTTTCGGGGATCCCTGGTTAGCACAGAAAACGCTTTCGTATTTACCGGAAAAGGCATTGCCGTAACTGTCTTCCTGAAGACTGCTGGAACGCACTATGATCGGCGACTGGCCGAAGTAATTGAGCATTTCTTCAAACTGTTCCTGGATATCGTTCGGGAAAGTGCCGGCCATGATTTTTTCCCGCACCTCGCCGGCGCGCCGCAAGTATTCGTCCATGCTTTCATGGCCGCGCCTGCGCCGCGGCCACCAGCAATGATTAAGCACTAGAAACGTATAAAAAACATCCGAACCGATGAAGAAAGAATCATGCATTTCCAGCACCTGTCTCCAGCCTTCATTACGACGCAGCAGAATCGCCCTGGCCAACAGCATTCCCAGTGATTTACCACCGATCAGCCCGGTGCCGACCATGCGCTTAATCACTTCCAGCACCTCCGGAAGTGACATGTACTCACGCACCATCGCCGACATCTTATTTTCGCGGGTTAAAGCCATGCGCGTAAGCCGCTCATACAGCCGACGATATTCTTCCGTGCCCGTATCCTCCCGCCGCGCCGCCGCGGTTTTCGCGGCCAGATAATATTCCGTCCATACATCCGGACGCTGATTCGTGAACTCCAGCCAGGTCTGCGAGTTTTCCGCCAGAATTCTCGACATAACCGCGCTGCTGCGCACCGGCTCAAACTGATCCGACCGCGGCCGCCATCGATGCAGATTGAACATATCCTGACTGTGACGTCCCTCGACCTTCTGCGGGTGGACAAAGAAACAAGACTGGTTCTGGTAGATATCCAGAACCACCTGAGCAGTGTTGGTAATGGCATGCGCGGCCAGGGGGGAATGACGGTCCCGGATCAAGGCGAAATAAGCAACCGTGTCCAGCTGATAAAGATAAGGACAGGCGAGCATGAAAAAATTGCCCAGCATACGTTCACTGTACCAATCCACCGCCAGATCCGACAAACAATCGAAAACGTAGCAGGCGCCCAATCCCTTTTCCTCGATAATATCCAGAATACGGCCGATAAAGTTCTCAAAGCCGTCCTCAGGGCATAATTCATGAATTTCCACTTCCTCCCGCGGTTCAATCAGCGGCTCATGCCGGGCGAAACGGAAATAAATCAGAGAGGTGCGCTTCTGCAGACAGTCCTGAACAAAGGGATCGACAAAAGGCTGGTAATCGTCAACGGAACCGACCTTGAGCACCACATTATCGCCGGGCAGTATTCCATGAAGAAGACCGTCCAGACCGTTCAGGCCGCTGGAGAATTGACACTCTGCATTCGCCATTAATTTACCTTCATATTCGTGGGGGTTATGTGAGACTTCGTGGTTTTATAGCCACAAAAAACACCCCAAGCGTTCCATGGGATGCGTTACTACACTTTGTCTCGCATCTATATCCATTTCAACTTTAGTTCGGGATCCGCTATTCACGAAAACATCAGGATCAGGGTGTACGAGTATGTGTACGAATATGTGCGGATGCAAGGCAAACATCGTAACGACATACACGTACTCTTACACCTACTCGTACACTTGAAACCCGAAAACCTGAAACCTGAAACCAAGCTGTTACCCACAAAGTTTAAGAAAAATTATTAGCAATCCACTCGTTTTGAGGAAGAGCCAAGAATCTTCTCATATACCCGCATATAAGCTTCCGTCATTTTTTCAATGGAAAATTCCGCTTCCGCCCACTTTCGACAGCGTTCCCGCGCCAGCCCCGGCACATTTTTCAAAGCGACGGCCGCTTCTTCTATATTATTCACCAAAAAACCGGTTTCCCCGTGTTTTATCAGCTCTTGCATGGACCCCCTGTTGAAAGCCACCACCGGTGTGCCGCACAACATACTTTCAGCCACGCTTAAACCGAACGGCTCCGCGAAATTAATCAGATGCAGCAGAGCGTAAGCTCCTCCCAGCAGTCGGTCGCGTTCACGGGGACCGGCGTTGCCTACATAAACCACCTGCTTGTGGTCGATCATCGGCTCCACTTGCTCCCGCCAGTAATTATGATCCTGAATATATCCGGCGATGATCAGCTTCATTCCCGCCAGGCGGGCTGTGTCAATCGCCTCGCGTGTGCCTTTGTCCGGATGAATGCGACCGAAAAAAAGCAGATATTCCCCCTCCTCGTTCCTGCAGGTGAAGTCATCAGGATCCAGGCCGTTATAAATATTGGCAAGATAGTCAAGCTGTCGATGACGATCACTGTAACTGATGGATACATAATGACATATATCATTATAGCGCCGGTAAACAGGGACTATGCAAGGTGAAGAGAAACCGTGAATCGTCGTCACTATCGGCGGCCGGATCAGACGCGAGTATGAGAGCGGCGGAAAATCAAAGTGATTATGAATAATGTCAAATTCCGCCGCCTGCTCCATCATAAAACTGATGTGCATATACTCCGCCACCTTGGCGTCCACATGTTCATCCTCTTCATAACCTTTCGAACATATTGACCGAAGCTCGGCCGCGGTTTGCGAATCACCGGTGGCGAACAGAGTCACATCCGCTCCTTTGGCGGTCAGGCCTTCGGTAAGATTTGAACATACCTGCTCCCACGGCCCGTAATTTCGCGGCGGGGTGCGCCAGGCAACCGGCGCCAGCATGCCGATTTTCATCTTGCATCTCCCTGTTTATCAAAAAAGGGCAAGATTCGAAAGAATCTGCCCCATACATTTAGGATTGATTAATGACAACTGAATGCTTAATCAAATCAGGTTTTATCACTTTCCTGACTGCTCTCTGGAGACGGCTTATCTTCCTGAGAGGAGGGTTTTTGGTCATTAGCCATCACCTGGGTGTTTTCGGCGATCCTGAAAAGCACCAGAATCAACTCCAGGTAAACTCGCGAGATAATGACAGAGAAGAGAAAAGCAATGGGACTTAAAATTATCGCCCCTAGAGCCACCCCCACGGAACCGCTTCCCAGTCCGCCGATAAGGATCATCAAAGCCCAGATCGCCGCCCCTATAATGGCAAGGCCGAAGAGGATTTTGATAATCTTCACGGTTATGAATTGGGAAAATGAGAAGTCGAAGAGATCTTTCAGGAAACCTTTGGAATCATTAATTTCATGCATTTTGTTTTTTCCTTTTTGTTTGATTACTGGCTGTGTAATTGAGCATCTGCCAACACTAAATTAAACATAGTATTTTTTTTCCATAAAGCAAATCAATAAGAGCGAAGAGTCAAGCGGCAAACCCTAGCTGGATGGTATGCGAAAAGGGTTGTGAGCGGAAATTGTGCTGCCGAGAACCTTGTCCCGAATCCGCCTCAGGCGGATCACAAACCATAATCCATTCCGGATGCAGACAATAAAGACAACCGGATTTCAGTTCGGGACAAGGTGGGCACAAAATCAGTTCTCGAACCCTTTCCGGACGGGGTCTAACTAATTATCCAGGCTGAACCGGGTGGACAATCCGGCTCCGCCGTTCATATTAAAATCCTGAATTCGTTACCGATCAGTTTTGAGAAAGAGCCACCATTCTATAATCTCCCCATAACTCATCAGGACCTACTCTAAAAACCCTCAGGAAAGCATTTCAGCATGAGCGAATATTGCAATGTGAACTTCAAGCGTGAAAGAGTGAGAGCCGGCTTACGCTGGTTCGGCCCTTCCGACCCAGTAGAGATCCGCAACATTTATCAAACACCGGGAATCACCAATGTGGTTTCGGCTCTGCACGAAATCCCCGCTGGCGAAGAGTGGCCGGAAGAAGCGATCATCGACCGTAAGATCGCCATTGAATACCACCCGCACAAACAAGAGCCGGCTGCGTTAAAAGGTTCGGAGCGGCTGAACTGGTACCGAAAGCACGGCAGACTCACCGGCCTGGTCTGGGATGTGGCGGAGAGCCTGGTCTTCACGGAGGAAATAAAAAGCGGCACTCCTGAACGCGAGAAGCAGATAGAAGCTTACTGCGCCAGTCTCCGCAACCTTGGACGCCATGGGGTGAACAAGGTGGTTGGCAATTTCATGCTGGTCGCGGACTGGACACGCACGGGAGAAGTCCGGCTGCCGGACGATTCCCTGGCTCTGGAATATATCCATGACGCTTTTGTGGCCTTCGACTGCTTCATACTTAAACGTCATTCGAGGCTGGAAAGTTTTGTCGATGACAATTCCTACACATGGGAAGAAATCCGTTCGGCGCGGAATTATTACGAACAATTTCTCGCGGAAGACGAGGAACAGAGGGAACGTCTGACCAGAATGATCAGCGCCGGACTGCCGGGAGCACAGCAGGAATTTTCACTCAGCGATTTTCGGGCCGCGGTCGAACGCTACCGGGATATGACAATTGACAAACTGCGGGAAAATATCGCTTATTTTCTTGACTGTGTCACCCCTGCCGCTCGGGAGGCCGGAGTACGGCTGTGCTGCCACAGCGATGACCCCGCATTTTCTCCTTTCATGGGAACGCCGCGGGCCGTGGGCACTATAGAAGGGTATAAATTCCTTTTGGATCATGACTGCGGAGTCGGGCTGTGCACTGGCTCGCTGATGCCCAATGAAGAAAATCGCGACATCGTGGCGGTTATTTATGAACTGAGCGAGTACGGTCGACAAAAAGGCTTATCTCCGAATGATATATTCCCGCACATACACTTACGTCCGATCGAAACCGACGGCAAGAATTTCCGGGAAAGTCATCATGCCTACCATCGAGAGGAGCTGGCGAAGATTGTCCACGCACTGGTGGACATCGGCTGGCAGGGAGTGTTCCGCCCCGACCACGCCCCGGCCTGTGACCACGGTTTCGGAAAACCCGGCTACGACATCATCGGACGCGGCTACGGCGCCCAGCTGCTGCTCGGCTTATTTGAAATGGGTGAAATTATCAAAGCCACCCGTCCGAACAACGTTGATGCCATTATCAAAGCCTGCAACGGCGATCCGGCACTGCGGGAAGAGGCTATGGCCGCCGCCGTAAAAACTAAAAGAGAACAGATTCAGCAGCTGATCGCGCATATAAAAATACCTTTTGTTTACAATCAGCACGGGGACATCAAGCTGCCGCAATACGCGGAATCCGACACCTGATCCAGCCTTTGGATGGGGAGGGCATCACTCCGGGATATACAAAAATGGCTGCGCACAAGCAAAATTCCGATACCTCGATGAGAGGAAATCAAACCGGAAAATGGAAGTCGTCAAAAGCCGGAAAGAATTGGCAGTTGCGTTTCTTTCGTATTCTGATTCGTTACGGCGGCCGGCGGCCGGCTTACCACATAATGTACATAGTGGTTCTTTTTTACACGCTTTTTTCTTCATCGATACGGGCATCCGTCAAACCTTACTTGGCTCGACGTTTTCCGAAGCGTCAAACTCTTCCCTGGCGATTCATTGACAGTTACCGCCTGATTATCTCTTTCGGGCGCTGTCTGATTGATCAGGCCGCCGTGGCTATACTCGGCCCGGATAATCTGGAAGCCGAATTCCGAGGGAAAGAACTGGCCCTGCGGACAATCACTTCCGACAAAGGAGCCATCCTGATCAATGCCCATGCCGGTTTATGGCAGATCGCCGTTTCCCAGATGGGTTTTCTTAAGAAAAATGTTTCCGTAGTTATGATCCCCCCCGAGGAAGATTCTCCCATCGCCGAAACCCTGGCTCGACACGCCGCCTGTAAATTTATTGATCCGCGTTGCGGCTTTGACAGCGTTCTGCAAATGCTGCAAAGCCTGAAAAATGGAGAAATTCTCGGCCTTATGGGAGACCGGGTGTTCGGGGATGAAGAAAAAACCGTGGAAACCGAGTTTTTAGGCGACAGGATAACTCTGCCCTATTCCCCATACAAGCTGGCCGGCGCCGCCAACGTTCCTATTCTGGTAATTATGTCCGCGAAAACCGGCTATAAAAAATATCGCATAGAACTGATGAAAGTCATCCGGGTTGATCCCGCCGATGCTCGAAAACCGGAAACATGCGCTCAATACGCCCGGGAATACGCTCGGGAACTGGAAAAATTCGTTGATCGACACCCGTGGCAGTTTTTTAATTTCTATAACCTGTGGCGGGAAGAAACGCTCCGCGAAAACACATAGTTAGACCCCATGCGAAAAGGGGTTGAGGCCTGATTTTGTGCTCACCTTGTCTCGCACCTTGTCTCGCACTTAATCTGAAAAATGAGGAATCGAAAGAAAACCAGACAAGGTGCGAGACAAGGTGCGAGACAAGGTTTTACTATTTTGTGCGTGTAGAGACAGTAAACCTCTTTTTGCGTAACCCCTCGCTAGAGATAGCAGCAGAGGAACACAGAGAGGAGCCATTTGCCGGCTTTGCCGACAAAACGCTGCCTTCCTCTGCGGTTCACTCTAGTGAGCGAAGCGAACGGGTGGTGAAAGAACTGTCCCCTTTTTTCGTATATTCCTTGTCTAGCCATCTTCTTCCTGAAGATCAGGCTCTTCTGCTTCTGGCTCCGGCGCAGGGTGTTCTTGGGCGAAGGTATTTTCCAAAGCGGCCAGGTCCTGATCTTGAGTCTTGATCTGGCGGGATAATTTGTCAATGGCCTTAAGAACTTCCTGACGCGCCTGAATGCGCTGCTGCAGGCGAGGAAGCTTCTGATCCGAATCTTCAATCCGGCTCTTCAAAACTTCATCAATTCCGTCCCTGGCGGCGGTGGCGTAGCTTTCGGCAATATCTTCAACTATGTTCTTTGAAAGCTTTGACATGATTTTCTGCAACTCTTCCTGAACATTGGTGAAAAATTCATGCCTGCTCTTCTCGCCAAGGCGGGACTGCTTGATCTTAATTGAGATTTCCTTTGATGAATCAGGCCCGAAGAACTTTGTCCGAAGTCGGTTCTTTCCGCGGAAAAACAACCAATCCCAGAAACGCCGCCGCACCGGCATCGCCGCTTCCCCGATTTCCGGCTCAAGCATGGAAATCTTCTGGCTTAATTCATAAGCCGCTTCTAAAGCCTGTTGGCGAATATCGGTCAATGCTAATTCAACCTTCTCAATATCCCGCTTGTCAGCATCCGACAGCACAGCCCCGGCAACGGAGGTATTGGTTGCCTCCTGCAGGCGCTCCAGAACATATTCCTGGAATTTTTCCGGCAGACTTTCGAAAACTGGCAGAATCTGTTCTTCCAACAGATGTTTCAAGCTTGCGGTATTGGAGAACCATTCATTTATATTCATTGCCAATTCCGATTCCAGACGATCCCTCTCTGACTGGACATAATTTTCACCATCCTGCTTCAACTGTTCCAGCACTCCGCCGAAAGCTTCCCGCCAATCCAGTTTCCGCAGCCTTCCCAAGGCCTGCCTCTGCTCATTCAAGCGGTCATGATCAGCCTGCATGGATTTCAGTCCCGCCGAAAAGCCGCGCAGATTTTCCTGCCGGCATCCTTCTTCAACCTCACTTATCAGCTGCCGTCCCTGACGCAAGCTGTCACGCATGAAATGAACCAGGTAATCGTTACTGTTGAGATAGTCCGTCAAATCCACCATGAACTGATTAAATTTTCCGGAACCAATATCTTCCTCCACGGCTTCGGAGTTTTCCACAGTCCCGGATTGCTGACCGTCACCGCTTTCCGATTCCGATGACACAAGATTGCTCTGGTTCTCACCTTCTTCTTTTTCCGCCCCTATCTCATTTTCGGGCCACGCCCCCTCTTTTCCCAGTCTTTCGGAAGCGGCTTTCAGTAAATCGATGGGATAAATTTTCAAGCGTCCTTCTTCATAGGCGTGCCGCAAAGGCGCGCTCATGGACAAAGAACAGAAGGCGTCAACTATCTTTTGCGGCTCCCGGCTTTCCAGACTCGGGCGGAGGTCTCCATCCGGTTCCAGATCGTATTTATGACCATCGATATTAACCACCAGGAAAATACGGGAAAAGAGATTGAGCAAGTCGTTAAATTCTTCGAACACTTGTTCAAGAAAAAGATTGTCGGTTTTCACGACGAACACCGCGCAGGCCGCACTGTCGCGAAATTCCCGACTCATTAAATCATAGCCGAACTTCATGCGGCTGTATAACCCGGGAGTATCGACCAATATTGTATAAGACTCTTTCAAGGGTTCCGCCGGCAACCCGATATCGAGGCGGCGAATCGCGTTCGGACTATGGATCCCCGGTTCAAAGGTCCCATCATTCTCCTCTACCTCCCGAATTTTTTCAGCCAGTTCCCGATGGTAAACCTCGACGGCCGACTGCATCTGGCTGAAATCCTCAAAGCTCTCCGTCTGGCCGTTGAATCGTGAAGCCGACAAGCTGACCTGTTCCTCGTGTCGAACATGCACCAGACAAGGATAGGCGGGCAAAGCTGTCACCTCGCTGACATAAGCTCCGCTGAAAGCATTCATCAAAGTGCTTTTACCGCTTTTCAGGGGGCCGAAAATAATCACGTATGCCTGCTGGGATTCGATCTTCTCAGCCAGGGTTTTCAAACGATGATGCGCGTCACAAAGATTGGAAAGAGTCTTCCTGATCTCGTCGGTATCTCTTTTATCACGAATGAAATCTATCGTCTTTCCCAATTCCCGGCGCAACGGCAGCAACAGCTTCGAATAGTCCTGGCAGAAACTCGACAATTCAGTTTTCATCGGCGCGGCTTTTGAAGTCATCTGTTCTTTCTCCTGGTTTGTTTGGAAATTTTCGACTTTCTGTTTAAAAATGCAATCTCGTCCGGTGGAGACCGCCGGCCTTCCGCCTTCAGGGCGCTCCCGCCTAGGCCAAGGCTACGGCGCGGCATGACAGCGTGACACGCCGGCACGCTTCGGGCGGAATTTTTCCGGCTCGCAGGGCCGCTTTGCAGGAAGCCGGTGCCACGGCTTTTCTTTGCGTCCTTTGCGATCTTCTGTAAAAAATAAATGTCTCGTCAGTAAAATCTGTGGGTGAATTGGGGTTGCCTTTCATGCCCAATACCGACGAAGCAGGTGGTTTAAGCGTAACCAAGTAAGAGTGGGCTCAAGTGTTCGATTAAGTGTTTAAGTGTCATGGCGCTCAACGCCTCTCTTCTAAACACTTCATCGCTCTCTTCGTCCCACCCTTAGTCTCACATAAGCTCAGCCTCCGGCGCGAAGCGCCTGATACCCCGTAGAAGAAACAGGGAACACTAATAATGAATTTTGAATTCTGAATTCTGAATGTTGAGTTTCGGACAGACCAGACAGTTGCACTTCAAAATTCATCATTCAATATTC
>PUNB01000164.1 GCA_003552565.1 Lentisphaerota bacterium | reverse complement strand
TATATAATGACGCATGGCCGAATTCGCATGAATTAATCAGGCTAGCGATTTCCCTCGGGAAAACCGAAATCTCATCCGAAACAAGCGGGAGCATGGGTGCGATACCTTTTCGCACGGGGTCTAAACCCTGCCGGCCGGGCTTTCGAAATAACCAGTTTCCGCCACCCTGAGAATTACGACCAAATATTCGGTGTAAATTTTCAGAGATATGAAGTTGACAATTCGATTTGCATTTGTTTGAAACTGTGATTAGGTTATGAACATTATGATTAACGTTTTGACATTACAGCTGCTTCTTATCAGCGGCCTGCTTGCGGGCAGGTCATGACGGGTTGCGGCCGCTTTTGTCGAAGCGTTAGCCGATTGAAGTAAGTTCAGCCTGCAGCCCGAAGACGGGGTGCAGGCTTTTTTGTTGAATGGAGATAATTTTTAATATTAAGGACTGGGATTATCATGAATGTCGATCGTTATGCCAAACCGGAATCTTTTCAGATGACGGCCAGGGGGTGGCCGGCGAAACAAATAGAACGGGCGCCGATCTGGAACGCGGTGGATCTGCGGGACGGCAATCAGGCTTTGCCGGATCCAATGACTCCGGCTCAGAAAAAACGCTATTTTCAGCTGCTTTGCGAAATCGGCTTTAAAGAAATTGAAGTCGGCTTCCCCTCGGCGTCGCGTGATGATTTTCAATTCTGTCGTGATTTGATTGAAAAGAATTTCATTCCCGAAGATGTCACCATCGCGGTGCTGACACCGGCGCGCGAGCACCTGATTAAAAAGACTTTTGAGGCTTTAAAAGGATTGCCCAAGGCGATCTGCCATCTCTACATCGCCACCAGTGATCTGCATGTGAAGTATGTCTTCAATAAAACTCGGGAAGATGTTCGCAAAATGGCTCTCGACGGAGTGGACGCGGTGCGTCGTGAAGCTGAAGCTATGCCGGATATGCAGGTGCGTCTGCAGTTTTCACCGGAGGAATTCACCGATACGGATATGGATTTCGCCGTCTCGTTGTGCGATCAGGTGGTGGAGGCCTGGGAACCCGCGGAAGATGAAAAGGTGATTCTCAATCTGCCCGCCACGGTGGAAAGGAGAATGCCGAATGAATACGCTGATATGATCGAGGAATTCTGCCGGCGCCAGCGCCACAGAGAACGTTCAATCATTTCCGTGCACGCTCATAATGACATGGGCTGTGCCGTGGCTTCTTCCCAAATGACCTTGCTGGCTGGAGCCGACCGAGTGGAGGGAACCCTTTTCGGGCATGGGGAAAGATCAGGCAACGTCGATCTGGTGACCCTGGCCTTGAACTTGCAGTATTTCGGCATCGATACAGGGCTGGACTTCAGTAATATCGAGGAAATCAGGGATGAGGTGATCGAGTTGACTGCAATGCCTCTGTCGCCGCGTCATCCTTATGCCGGCGAACTGGTTTTCAGTGCTTTTTCAGGGTCGCATCAGGACGCCATTCATAAAGGTCTGAGTGGACGCGATAAACTGGCCGCGGACTTCGGCGCCTGGAAAATTCCTTATCTGCATGTTGACCCCGGCGAGCTGGGGCGGCGCTATGAGAAATTCATCCGTATCAACAGTCAGTCCGGTAAAGGCGGTATCGCTCATGTGCTGGAAAGCGATTATCAAGTGCGCCTGCCGAAAACTGTGCTGGCCGACTTCAGTCCGTATGTTCAGAGAATGACTGATCAAACTTCCCGTGAAGTGCACAGCCAGGAAATCTGGGATTTGTTCAACCGTTGTTACAACCGTCCGGAGGGACCGTTACAACTGGAGAACTACTGGCCGCGTCCGAACAATCAGGAACCGGCCCGCATTGACGCGGAAGTTCATGTGTGCTGGCAGGGCGAAAAACATGTGTTGACCGCCACTGGCAACGGACCGGTGGCGGCCTTTGTGCATGCCGTAAAACAACTGTCGCTGCCGGAGTTTTCTTTGGAGGAATACGAAGAGGATGCCATCGGCAGTTCGGCCGAAGCCCAGGCGGTAGCCTTTATCCGTCTTGATGACAGTGAAAAACGCCAGTGGTACGGTATCGGCTTTGACCAGAATATTGATCAGGCCGCCGTGCATGCCATCGTTTCCGCCATCAATCGAATGCTGACGGAGTGAGAGCGGGGAGAGGGAAGGTATGGGGGGGGAAGGTGGAGATTGCGAGAACTTGTGTGAGACTTCGTCTCGGTGATCGGTTATCAGTCATCCGAGTATCGTACTTTTACACGTACTCGTACACTCAAATCTTCAGAGCCAGAAATAATGACGATTAGCGTGTACGAGTACGTGTAAAAGTACGTAGAGTCTCACCCTCAGGGTATCTGGTGCCTTGCGCTGGCGGTCGGGCTTATGTGAAACACGGTTCGTCGTTGTTCGCTTTATATCAGTGTTCATCAGTGTCCATCCGTGGTTTTTGTTTTCTGCCTTTTTTTCACCACGGATTAACACGGATAGGGTCACGGTTCTTCGTTCCCCGCTGTTTCCATCCGGGGTATCCGGCGCCTTGCGCCGGCGGTCGGGCTTATGTGAAACACAATTTTGAATGTTGAATATTGAATGGTGAATTTTGAAGTGGAGCTGCCTGGTCTGTCCGAAACTCAACATTCAGAATTCAGAATTCAATATTCATTATTAGTATTC
>PUNB01000118.1 GCA_003552565.1 Lentisphaerota bacterium | reverse complement strand
GTCTATACACTTAGTCTTATACACTTAGTCGCCCTGCTTTCTGGCACTGGAGACGAAGGGTAAGAGACGAAGAGTTAGGACGAAGTGTGGGGGACGAAGTGTGGGGACGAAGTGTGGGGACGAAGTGTGGGGGACGAAGTGTGGGGACGAAGTGTGGGGACGAAGTGTTGGAGGGACGAAGTGTGGGGACGAAGTGTGGGGACGAAGTGTGAGGACGAAGTGTGGGGGACGAAGTGTGGGGGTGGACGAAGTGCGGGGAAATTACAAAGATTCGAGTGTACGAGTAAGTGGAAGAGTAAGTGGAAACCGTTCCGACATCTGCCTTAGACCGGCACATACTCGTACACGTACTCGTACACCTAGATCCTGTTATTTTTGAGGAAAATTGACGAAGAGTGGGAAGATTGCAAGTCGCTAGTCGCTAGTCGCTAGTCGAAAACGCACATCGGAAATCACATTGGTTTCTCTTCGGTTATGCACCGGACTACACTAGCCTGAATAATTCACGAGTCAAGTTTGCCGTAGGTTGCCGCGAGACAAGCTGCGGCTGTAGTATTCTACCGCAAGACGAAGTCTGGAGAAAAGAACTAAGCAGGATGGATATAAATGAACCGCATAGATCAGATGTTCGAACTCTGCCGTCAGGAGGAGCGCAAGGCGCTGATAGTTTTTGTCTCCGCCGGCGACCCGAGCCTGGAATTCACCCGCAGGCTGATACCCGCTTTGACTGAGGCGGGTGCCGATCTGATTGAACTCGGGGTGCCTTTTTCCGATCCGGTGGCCGATGGACCGACGATTCAGCAGGCCAGCCAGAGAGCCCTGGCCGGCGGTGCGACGCTGCCGGCTATACTTGAGATGGCGGCGGACCTGCGCCGGAGCGACACCCGGACTCCTTTGGTACTTTTCAGTTACTATAATCTGGTTCTTCATTACGGGGCTGAACGTTTGGCCGCCGTCAGCGGTGAAAATGGCATTGACGGCTGGCTGCTGGTGGATCTGCCCATGGAGGAGGAAGAGGAAGTCCTGCCTTGCATGAAAAAACACAATCTCTATAAAATCCCTTTGCTGGCGCCCAATACCCCTGCTGTCAGGATCAGCGGTATTTTGCGGCAGGCCAAGGGGTTCGCTTATTATATCACTGTCGCCGGTGTTACCGGCGCCCGGACCGAACTGCCGCCGGACCTGGCGGAGCACTTGGCGGAAGTGCGCCGTATGTCGCCGATCCCGGTCGCCGCCGGCTTCGGGGTCTCGACTCCGGAGCAGGCCCGAACCGTCGGACGGCAGGCCGACGGGGTGATTGTCGGCAGCCGCTTGATCAATGTGCTGCATCAGGCGGAAAATGAAGAAGCGGCGATAAAGGCCGGTTGTGAACTGGTGCGGGGGTTGGCGCAGGCCCTGCGCTGAGGAGAGATGATGTTCAAGCATCAGGCTGTCGCCGGCTGGTGGATTGGAGGAAGATGTTTGTCGATGCTGAGAAGGTCGGCATCCCGCGAGTGTTCCTGGAGGAATGCCATCTTACTGTTTCGGATTTAAGTATTTTTTTGTCAAGATTCCGGGATCATAGAAGGTTTCGGTGGGTAATTCAATTTGTTGACCGGGGGGGTGTTTGTCATGGATGATGTCAACCAGCATAGATACACCGATGCCGGCCGATTGACGCATTACGGCCTTATAGTAAATGGCCGGCACCGCCAGGCGGTCATAACTTGAAGGCTGGGAGGTGGCGATTGTTACGTCCTGCCGTCGATAAAGCCCAAGGCGCACTCCCAGCAGCCAGGAAATCTGCGAGGCGCAACGGTAATTTTGGCATATCAGGCCGTCAAAGGGTAATTCCGGACGCAACAGCAGTTTTTTCAATTCTTCGGTTATGCCGCTGCCATGCCCACGGCCGTTAAAAATAAGGGAAGGATCGGCGGGAATATCTTTTTCCCGGATTTTCCGCAGGCAGCAATCTAAAAAAGTTTCGGAATGGAAATTGTCCGGATTCAGCTTGTAGCCGAGTTTTTCACATACGTCCAGAACTTTGTGCCTGGTTTCTTCCGCCACCTGCCCTTGTCTATTATTAATGCTGCGTGACACTACCGCCACGGACACTCCGGCGGCTCGCGCCACGTCTCTCATGCTTACATCGTTGCTCATGTTTTACTGCTCTCTTCTTAAAGCATGTTGGCGGCGGTCTCCGCCAGTTCGCTGCGCTCGCCTTTCATCAGTCCCACGTGCGCGGCCAGGGGGTTGCGGCGCAGACGGTCAACCACATAGACCAGGCCGTTCGATCTGGAATCGACGTAAGGATTGTCGATCTGGTGCGGGTCGCCGGTGAGAACAATCTTGGTGCCGCGGCCCACCCGGGTGATTACGGTTTTCACTTCCAGAGGCGTCATGTTCTGGGCTTCGTCGATGATTATGAATTGGTGCGGAATGCTGCGGCCGCGGATGAATGACAAGGGTTCAATGACGATTTCCTCACACTCCATGATGTCGGGCGGCAGCGTTCTTTCACGACTGCGCTTGTCTTTTTCGCGAATCAGTTCAATGGCATCGTAAATCGGCTGCATCCAGGGCTGCATTTTTTCGTTTATATCTCCCGGCAGGAAGCCCATCTCCTTGCCCACGGGCATGGTCGGACGAAAAGTCAGAAGCCGGTTGTAAATGT
>PUNB01000132.1 GCA_003552565.1 Lentisphaerota bacterium | reverse complement strand
TCAACAACGTGAAACCACATACAAGCCCGGCCGCCGGCGCGGTGCGCCGGATACCCTGAGGGTGAGACTTGTTGAATGGTTTCTGGTGTCAGGTTTCGGGGTTCAGAGAAGTCTGACCTGACACCTTAACACTGAAACCTGAAACCACGAAGTCTCACATAAGCTCGACTGCCAGCGCAATGCGCCGGATACCCCGAGGGTGAGACTTGGTGCGGCATAAAAAACTTTGTCCCGAACCTTGTCCAGTGTTTTTTGACTTTGGAATTAGGTTCGGGACAAAGTTCGGGACAAGATTAACAACGCTAAGTCTCACATAAGCTTCACGCATCCAGCGAGTACTCCACTCCAGGTTCTGGCGCGACCACCTGTTTTACCCCCCTGTCCTTGAGCACACCGCCGAGATGATCGATGGCTTCCTCTTCTCCGTGCACCAAAAAGACCTTCTTCAAGCGCTGCAAGTCCATACGGCCGACAAAATCGCTTATATCCTGGTAATCCGCATGTGCACTGAAAGTGTTGAGAATCTTGACCCGCGCTCGCAGTGGGTGTTTATTGCCGAAGATGGAAACTTCCGGCTGTCGATCTGCGATCTTCCGTCCCAGAGTATGCGCCGCCATGAAACCGACAATCAGTACAGTATTACGTTTATCACCGATATTGTTCTTTAGATGATGCAGTATCCTGCCTGCTTCACACATTCCGCTGCTGGAAATGATTATGCAGGGTTTCCGGCGCTGGTTGATTTGTTTTGATTCGTTTACGTCCATCACATAGCGCAGGCCTTCGAACCCGAAGGGATTTTTATTGTGTTCCAGAAAGGCCTGATGCACCTTTTCTCTGTAGCATTCCTGATGCACTCGGAAAATTGAAGTAGCGTTAGTGGCCATCGGACTGTCAACAAAAATTTCCAGGTCGGCGGGAATGGTTCCGGCATCCTTCAGTAAATGCAGAAAATAAATCAATTCCTGGGTGCGTCCGACGGCGAAGGCGGGAATAATCACATTGCCGCCTTTCTTGACCGTTTCCTGTATGACCTCTCCCAATTGACGCTGAGCGTCTTCAAGGGGGTCATGCAGACGGTTCCCGTAGGTGGAATCACAAATCAGATTATCCACCGGCGGCAATTGATCCGGATCATTTATAATCGGCATTCCCGGACGACCCAAGTCGCCGGTGAAAGCCGTCCGGCAGCCGCTGTCAGGATCTTCGAGAACGACCATGGACGAACCGAGTATATGACCGGCGTCGTACAGCTGACAGCGCAGACCGCTCTCGAGCCGAAATGACCGATTATAATTAAAGTTAACAAAGTGATCGAGAGTGTCTAAAACATCTCTGGACTCGTAAATCGGGGGGTACAGCTTTTTGCCGGGCTCTTTTTTGCGCAGCCATTCATAATCCTTTGCCATGATATGAGCTGAATCCATCATGATCAGGTTGGCAATATCGCGAGTCGCCGGTGTGCAGTAAATATTACCATGGTATCCGCCTTTGATTAATCCAGGCAGATTGCCGCAGTGGTCAAAATGACCATGACTTAAAATCACATCAGAAAGAGAGGCTGGATCAAAAGGCAGGTTGATATTCTTCTGGTAAGTCTCTTCGCGACGGCCCTGAAACATGCCGCAGTCAATCAAGGTACTGAAACCGTTGACATTGAATAAATGCTTGGAGCCGGTAACTTCCTTCGCCGCTCCGAAACTGGTTAAAGATATTTTCATGGTCTAACTCCGCAACCCGCTTTGCTTAGGGTTGGCCGGGAAAAAATCACCGAACTTTGAGCCTTCGTTCCAGTTTATTGACCGTGTTACTGATTTCCTGATCCTCGGACATTTTTTTCTCAATGGTCGAAACGGCATGCAGTATGGTGGCGTGGTTTCGGTTGAAACTGTCCGCGATTCGCGGCAGCGAATCATGAGTCAAATGGCGCGCCAGATACATAGCCACCTGACGCGGGAAAGCGATATTCTGCGGTCGTCTTTTGCTGCTCATATCGGTCAGCCGGATATCGTAATGCTCAGCCACCGCCCGCTGAATTTCCTCCACCGTCAGAGAAGAAGACCCCTCTTCTTCCAGCAGAGGCCGCAGCAGGGTCGTGGCTCGTTCCTGAGTGATTTTCTCATTGGCCAGGGAGGCGTAAGAAACCAGTTGTATCAAAGCGCCCTCCAGCCTGCGAATGTTGGACCTTATGCGGTCGGCAATAAAAAACAGCACCGGATCATCCAGTTTTATGCTGTGTTCCTCCTGTTTCTTCTTCAGGATAGCCATCCTGGTCTCGATGTTAGGGGCCATGATCTCGGTTGTCAGCCCCCATTCAAAACGGGAAACCAAACGTTTTTCAAGCCCCCCGATCTCATGCGGCGGACGATCGGAAGTCATAATAATCTGGCGATGATTATTGAATAAAGTATTGAAGGTGTGGAAAAACTCTTCCTGCAGCTGTTCCTTGCCGGTGAAAAACTGCACGTCATCAATCAACAGAATGTCAACTCCCCTCATTCTTTGACGGAACTTCGGCAGTGACTGATATTGCAAGGCCTCAATAAACTGATTCGTAAAATCTTCACTGGTGAGATATTCAATGCGGCTTTTTCTGCGCCGTCCCAAAGCGTCTTGGGCTACGGCCTGGAGCAGATGGGTTTTTCCCAAGGTTGTGGCCCCATGAATGAAAAGCGGATTATACGCCTTGCCCGGTGTTTTCGCCACGGCGCTGGCGGCGGCATAAGCAAAGCGGTTGTTGTCGGCGATAACAAATGTATCGAAGGTGAAATGGCGATTGAAGTATGACTGCTCTTTATTACGCACTTGGGCGTGTGTCGGAGCAGAAGTGTCTTCCCCCTCCCTGGAAGCGTTACTTCCTTTGCTTCGTTTGCTTCGTCGGCCGCCGCCGTTGTTACGGGCGGTTCCGGAAGGACTTTTCACCGCAATAGGGGTGAATTCATGTCCTCCTTCGAAATCAATTTTATAACCTTGACCACAGCTTTCTCTGACTGTGTCAGCGATCAATTCCCTATAATTGGCACTCAGCCATTCACAGAAAACATCATTGGACACCCCCAGCACCAAGGTGTTTTTTTCGAGTCGAACCGGGACAATGCCGGCAATCCAGCGATCATACACATCTTCATTCAGCATCCCTCGCAGCTGTTCAGAAGCGCTCTGCCAGATGTCTTCAATGTTTTCGGCCGTCATAGCCAATCCTCCGTTTACAATGTTGGCGGATATCCGAGAAGGCTTTCCAGCCTGATCAATTCTTGCGAAATCGACCATAAGTCATTGTATTATACATATTTATCACAATAGCATATTTGCCATAAAAATCATATTGAGGCAATATTCATCAAGCTGTACTGTCTTTCAAGACTTTTGAGCGGAGTTAAAAATCTAGCAATCTTTACCACCGTTGCAAGCCCTTTGCCAAAGATATTTTGCGCGGAATCGGGGATTTTCTTCGTAACCAACGCAATGTCAATGAATAGAAAAATTAGATTATTCATCGAGTGAAGATATATTAAAGAACAAGGTTCCTTTTCAATCTGAGTGGGTAGCTTGTTTCAATTCACATTCAGATATGATGCATTGCTGGTGCCCACAAAATCTAAGACAAAACTATTAATAACCCATTCGTTTTAAGAAAGAGCCAAAAATAATCCAACCAACCCCTGCCAATCAATCGGAATTAATTAAAATGATCCTGGCTAACCGCGAAGCAATAAACCGGCTGTCCAACTACCGTAAAGTATTACTGAAGCTGCAATCCCTGGGTTTTCGCAAGGTTTATTCCGACAACCTGGCCGATGCCTTGGGGCTGACCGCCGCGCAAGTGCGTAAAGACTTGTCAAAATTCCACCTGACCGGCAATAAAAAAGGCGGTTATCAAGTCGATAGTCTGATCATCAGCCTGAATGAAATTCTTGGCAAAAACGAGGATCAGAAAATCATCATTGTCGGCTGCGGCAAACTGGGCACCGCCTTAATGGGCTATAACCGCTTTTTCCGGGAAGGCATAAAAGTCGTTGCCGGTTTCGATACCGATCCGGCGATTATCAAACCGGAAAACAGCATCCCCATCCACGGGATGGAAAAAATACCCGAGGTGGTCAACCGGGAGAATGTAAAAATCGCCATCATCACAGTGCCGGAAAATGCGGCTCAGCATGTCTATGAAATCCTCCTTGACTGCGGTATTCTTGGAGTGCTGAACTTTACCCCGACCCAGCTGAAGAACACGGAACACTGCGTTGTTCACAATGTCAATCTGGATATGGAAATTGAAAACTTATTTTATTTCGCCGTCCGCAGTCAGCAAAAATCAGACGCTGAACAGAAAGCCTCCGAACATTCTTCAAGTTAAACACACATAGCACCGCAATGTTCTGCAAATCGACCTCTGATTCCCTTTCATGGCCGCCCGTTCGGTTCTACTTACTCCCTGAATCAGGAAGCAGGTTACTCCTTTTCTGCCTGCTTCAGTTTCTGTTAATCACCCAAACACCGGCCTATCAAGTGGAAAACTTTCCCGCCAGAATAATCGGCGGCTCCATCGAGCAACGGGCTGAGACAGCCGAGTTGACAGAAAAAATTTACCATAACCTTGAATATCTATTCGGACCGCCTCCATCAGATAGTCCTCGGCGGCCGACACTTCGCATACTGCTTGCCGACAAACCTCCCACCGCTGAGTTTATGCGTTCAGCGCCCCCCTTCAGCGTAATTATCGAACCAGGAACACCCGAACCGGCGCGTAGTTTCGCCATTGCCCGGCAGGTTCTGGCGCAAAGACTATCCATGCCGCGTATGGATAATAATTCCGCAGAGCTACATCCGCATGAACCTCCCGAATGGATTGCCGCCGCCGCGGCCTTCGCGGCCATGCAGGCCGTGCCTGGCCAGAAAATCAATCCGCGCCCTGATTACAGGCCGCTCGATAAACTTTTTCATCAAGGACGTTTCCCTGATCCCTTGTCCCTGGTAACCACTCCCGTGTCGCCGCGGGAACAAGAGTATTTTGAGCTTTTCTGTATGCAATCTCATTTTTTACTGAATTTACTGCGGAACTCACCTGAGACCAGAAGTTCCAGCCGCGCCCGCCCCTCCCCCGCTCCGATTCTCCGGGAAACCGCCCTGGGCGCTCCTCCGGCCCTGGCTTTACGGCGAGCTTTTGAGCAAATCAACCGTTCCGATTATGACTTGGAAGAATGGTATCGCGCGCGAGCTCCCGAAGCAGCTCGGCGCAGCCGGCGCGACATAGATACTGAAAGAATGCTGGATGAACTGCTGTACATCCTTACATTCCACCCGGAAAGTGATTTGAAAGAAATGGCGGAAGATGAGCCAAAGTCTCCCGAAAACAACGAAAACAATTTTCCCGAAGGCTTTTCCATAATAGAGTCTTCGACCGAGTGTTATTCTATATACACTTATCAGAGGCCTCCCGCATCGGAACTTCGTCCCCTAAGGGAAATGGAGGCTGGGCAAGACCAGCGGCTGAAAGGCGGCTTCAAGGCGGAACGCTTACAGCTGCTGATGTGGATGTATCCGCGCGCTCCCAAGCTGCTGCGGGAAAGTTTGCAACATTATATGGAAGCCATAAGAGTATTTGACCGGGAAGGTCCATCGGAGGATTTTATCGATAACCTCCAGCGGGGAGACCGGCTGCTTCAGCAGCAACTCCCGCGGCAGCGAAAAATTGAAGAGCGGCTCCGGCAATACCAGCATCTACAGGACTCTTTCATTCCCGGTTATATTGAAGACAATCGGCTGCTTGAGCCGATTAAAGAAGAGGAAGAAAGAAGCCGCCTGATAAATCCGCGACTGCGTGAATTGCTTGAGCAGCATCAGAAGTAATCAAGCAGTTTTTTCAAAGTTGCGGCATCCTTCAGGAAATTATCCGGATCATTATCGCGGACAAACTCCATCAGACAATGTATTTCTTTTCCCGGAGCTTGTTTATGAACCAGCTCCAGCCACTCCCGCCAGGATTCCATCCCCCCGGCCAGCGGCAGTCTTTCTTTAGTTTCCGGATGCCAATGGAATACATGCAGGTTCCGCAGCCACGGCATTATTTCCATCAGTCCTCTAGTACGTCCGGCATGCGGAGTGCCTGGCAGCGGCTGCCAATACGAATATACACCGTAAGGGCCGACTTCCTCAAACAGCCGCCAGGCGCTGTCCACATTGTCTGTCAAGGTGCGCCCGTGATATTCACAAGCCACCGCAATATTCTTATCGGCGGCCATTTGCCCAATCCTGCACAAATCCCGCACCACATTCTGTCGATACTCCAGCGAACATTCCTGCGAACCCAGTTTTCCAGCCCAAACCCGAATCACCGGGGCTCCCAATCTTCGAGCCGTCTCCAGAACCGAAGTGAACTCTTTCGGATCGCTAAAGCCGGAACGATAATAGGAACCGTAGGCGGCCACCGACAGCCCGGCGGCCGCAGTAAGCTCCCTCGCCTTTTCCGCGGCCTCGGCATCATTTGGCGGCACATGCACATCCCCGCCCCATTCAATCGCCTCCAGACCCGCCTGAGATACCAGTTCCACAATCCGTTCCACGGATAATTGACGAAATGTAATTGACACCAATCCGGATTTGAAAACTGTCGACCGCTTTGAATTGTTTTCTGTTTCAGTCATAATACTTTTCCTTTATTTCTTTGCCTCGTCAGCAGAATTTGTGGGGACATTGTGGTCGTCTTTCATACCCAATACCGACGAAGCAGGTGGTTTAGGCGTAACCAACTAAGAGTGGGCTCAAGTGTTCGATTAAGTTCGGGATTAAGCGTCATGGTCTTCACGCCTCTCATGTTAACACTTCAGCTTTCTCTTCATCCCACCCGTCGTCTCACCCTTACCTGGTTAAGTTTAAACCACAATCTTTATCGGTCTCCACGAACCGAATAATCCCGACACGGGATCATTCTGCCAATTGCACGCCATCTCCCTGCCCAAAATCAAATGAAAACGAAAGAAAAGTGAAATGGTTTGACGATATCGGATTACGAGTGAAGCGCGTTCCCATCGTCCACCGAAATAGATCCTCTACAATATCTTATCTCCTCCCGCCGCCATGACTTTTTCAGCCAGAGTCGTTCCCGCCCCCTGCGGATTGTCAGCCGGTTGTTCGTGCTGAACCCGCACTTCCTGAACTCCATCCTCTGACCAGACGGCTCCTTCCATCAGTAATCCGGCGTCCTCCATCTTCACCCGCACCCCGGCGGGAGTGTGACAGCCAGCCCCCAATCCGTGCAGAAACGCCCGCTCGGCCGTGGTTGCACAGGCCGTGGCCGCGTCGTTTACCGCAGCCAGCAGATGGCTTACTGGCTTGTTTCCACTTGCCGCAGCCAAAGCCACCGCACCCTGGCCCGCCGCGGGGAGAAATTCCTCTTCAAGAGTAACTCTTGCGCAGTCCGCTCCCAAACGTCGCAACCCCGCTTCAGCCAGGATCAATCCATCCCACTCTCCCATTTGCAAGCGACGCATCCGGCTGTCAATATTGCCGCGCACCGGCTGCAAATTGATGTCCGGACGCAGGCGTCGCAGCTGCGCGCACCGGCGGGGTGAACCGCTGGCAATCACGGAACGGAAGGGCATTGCGTCCAGAGATATACCGTTGGCCGTCAACAGAGAATCAGCCGGGCTGCTGCGCGGGAGAACCGCCGTGATTTCCATTCCCGCCATCGGAATCACCGGCAGGTCCTTGAGACTGTGAACCGCGAAATCCGCCTTCCCCTCCAGCACCGCCAGATCAATGGCGCGAGTGAAATGACCGTCCCCGGTAAATTCTCGCGGAAGAAGCTCTTTTTCCAGATCGCCGGCGGCCGCAACAGTGACAATCTCAATCCGCACTTCAGGATACAGGCGGTTCAGGAGTTGGATTGCCTCCCGCGCCTGTGCCAAAGCCAGCTTAGAACCGCGCGTGGCCAGACGGAGACAATCAGGCTTAGTTTTATTTCTCAACATCCTAAAAAAAAGAATTTCCTATCGGATCTGGAGTGGGTAAAAGTTTTTTGCGTGGAGACCTCTATTCGCGTACACAATTCGCATACACGCTTTTTCAACTTTTGAGGTCAAAAAGTGGTGCTCGGGGCGGGACTCGAACCCGCATGGGTGTTATCCCACATGGCCCTCAACCATGCGCGTCTGCCAGTTCCGCCACCCGAGCGAAATAAATAATAAGATCAAAGGCAAGAGCTTTACATATAACGCCTATATTTCTTTTTTCAAGTGGAAAATCGCCATTCGAATGGTAATTTATTGATTCATGCACATTCGGCAGGGAGGCAATAACCAATGCAGGCGAAATCAGCTTCATGGGCGCGCTTGGTGCGTCTGCCAAATTTAATGACAGTACCCGGCGACCCGCTGCTGGGCTTTTTCGCGGCGGCGGCCGCCACTGGAGGAACCATGCTGTGGGGGCGGGTTCCTATTACTTTAGTAATTGTCATGGCCATATACTGGGCAGGCATGATTCTAAATGACTGTTTTGACCTGACCCAAGACTGGCGGGCCGGCTGCCGGGATCGTCCACTGGTGTCCGGAGAGATCACCCTGGACCAGGCCTATGTGGCGGCGCTGATTTTAAGCGCTTTTGCCCTGCTCATAGCATGGCTGATATCCGGTGCCGTTTTCGTCGCCGCGCTTATACTTCTGGCACTGGCGGTAACTTATGATCGTTTTTCCAAACACCACGCTATGCTGGGGCCGTTCAACATGGGATTGTGCCGCGGCGGAGCGGTACTCCTTGGAGTGACGGCCCAAGCGCCGGAGACACTGCTGTCAGGGCCGACTCTCACCGCGGCCGGCGGAATGACCGGTTATGTTCTGCTGGTAACCTTGCTGGCGCGGGGTGAAAAACAAGCGCGTCGACTCGGCCGGAAGGTTCTGCTGCTCCCCGGTTATGTGGCTGTGCTGATACTTGCATCCGTCATCAGCGGATCTTTGTTCGGCTCCCATATCGCCGGCACAGCGGCTGGAATCGTGATATTATTGACGGTTTTGACCTTCATGCTGTACCAAGGCGTTGAGCAGTATGTGCAGGCAGCCGTTCAACCCCCGCGCGTCCTCCGGCGTCTGATCGGAAGTTCGCTGCGCGCTCTGATTCCGCTGCAGGCCGCTCTGATTTCCGTATTCGGAGGGCTGTCAGGGACAGCGACTGGAGGGGTCATGTTAATTCTGCTGCTGCCGCTGTCAAATCACTTAAAACGATATTTTTACAGCAGCTAGATTTTTCGCGATTAAAAGGTTTGAATATGAACAATCACATCAGCAGCCACGATGTAAAAAACCATCAGATACCGCCGCCGAAACGACGGCTTCCTTCCTGGATTCGTTCCACCTACGGCGGCGAACCGCGCCGTGAAGAAGTCAGAGGCTTGCTGCGAAAATTTCATTTAAACACGGTCTGTGAAAGCGCCCGCTGCCCGAACCTCGGAGAATGCTGGGGAAGAGGCACCGCCACTTTCATGATCATGGGCGAAAACTGCACTCGCAACTGTCTTTTCTGCGCTGTTGAAAACCGCAATCCGACTCCTATAGACAAGGATGAAGGAGACAGAATCAGCGAAGCGGCTTTATCTTTGGGACTGCGTTACATTGTCCTCACCAGCGTCACTCGAGATGACCTGGCAGACGGCGGGGCGGCACATTTCGCGAGGGTCATAAATACCTTGCGCCGTAAAACGCCGAACGCTGGAATAGAAGTTCTGACTCCCGATTTCCAAGGGGATGAAAAGAGTCTGCGAAAAGTTCTGCAGGCCGGACCCGATGTTTTCAACCACAATATTGAAACCTGCCGTCGGTTAACCGGCAAGCTTAGAGACCCACAGGCCTCTTACGAGCGCAGCCTGGCAGTGTTGCGTCGGGCCGCGGAAATCAAGAAAGCCGGAACTATTGTTAAATCCGGCTTTATGCTCGGGCTTGGGGAAAGCGAAGAAGATGTCCGGGAGCTTCTGCGGGATTTAAGCGACGCCGGTGTCACCCGGCTTACCATAGGCCAGTATCTTCAGCCCCATCGACAGTGTGCTGAGGTGGTGGAGTTCATCACTCCGGAAAAATTCACTTGGTGGAAACAAACCGCCGAGGAGGAATACGGATTCGCGTATGTGGAAAGCGCTCCCCTCGCCCGCAGTTCTTACATGGCGGATCAAGTCTGACGGTAAATTGAGTTTCATACAAGCCCCGCCGCCGGCGCGGTGCGCCGGATACCCCGAGGGAGAGACTTGTTGCGGCATATAAAACCTTGTCTCGCACCTTGTCTCGCACCTTGTCCAGTGTTTTTTGGACTTTGGAATTAGGTTCGGGACAAGGTTAACGTCCGGCCTGACACCTGAAACCACGAAGTCTCACATAAGCCGGGCGCTATGCGCCTAATACCCCGAGTCAAAAACATCGATGGACAACATAATTTGTAATGCGTAATCTGTAATCTGTAATGCTGCGGACGAAGAACGACGAACAAAGCACGATGAACGTCGAACCGTGTCTCATCCAAGCCGCGCCCTGAATTAACCGACCGCGCTTGTAAAATTCTACTGATAGATTAATTTATTTCTTTGTGTTAGTTGTTTACTTTTCATGGCAAACATGCTATCGTGTTGAATATGAATATATAATAACTCATGGCCGAATTCGCATGAATTAATCAGGTTAAAGAACTCTCAGACAAATTAATCATAATCCAGCAAGGAACTAAGAATTTATGACCCAGGAAAAAGCCAAACTCGAACTTCGCGGCAATGTGTACGAAATACCTGTAATAGAAGGGACGGAAAAGGAAGTCGGCCTGGACATCAGTCAGTTGCGGCGCCAGAGCGGAGCCGTGACCTTGGATTACGGCTTTGTGAACACCGCCTCCTGCGCCAGCAGCATCACTTACCTGGATGGCGAAGAAGGTATACTGCGTCACCGCGGATATCCAATTGAAGAACTGGCGGAAAAACTTAACTTTGTCGAAGTCGCCTACTTGCTGGTCAACGGCACCATTCCGACCGCGGAAGAAAAAGAAGAATGGTCAACACTCCTGAATCGGCATTCTTTAATACATGAAGACATGCGGCATTTCTTTTATTATTATCCGGAACAGGCACATCCCATGGCCATACTGTCCGCCATGGTGGTGTCGCTTTCCACCTTTTACCCGGAACTGAGTCAGCATCGTCCGGATGAACCGGAAGAGCATATCAACAAAGCGGCGGCCCGGCTTATTTCAAAATTACGAACAATCGCGGCTTTTTCCTATAAAAAATCAGTGGGCCAGCCTTTTGTTTATCCGCGTCACGACCTGAGCTACTGCGCCAACTTTCTTAATATGATGTTCAGCTCTCCGATTCATCCTTATGAAATGAAACCGGAGATTATCAAAGCAATGAACACCTTGCTGATTCTGCACGCCGATCATGAACAGAACTGTTCCACTTCGACTGTTCGGCTCGTCGGCAGCGCCCGGGTGAATCTGTATGCCTCGGTGGCCTCCGGTATCTGTGCGCTTTGGGGGCCCTTGCACGGCGGCGCCAATCAAATGGTGATTGAGATGCTGGAAAATATCCTGCGGGATGGCGGCAATATCAGTAAAACCATCGACAAAGCTAAATCCAAAGACAGTGAATTCCGTCTGTATGGTTTCGGCCACAGGGTCTATAAAAGCTATGACCCGCGGGCGAAGATCATTAAAAAAGCCTGCAAGGAGGTACTACAAGCAACCGGCACTCAAGACCCGCTGCTGGATGTCGCCATGGAGCTGGAAGAAGCGGCCTTGCAGGACGATTACTTTGTTGAACGCGGCCTATATCCCAATGTCGACTTCTACAGCGGCATAATTTACCAGGCCATCGGGATCCCGAAGGAAATGTTCACGGTCATGTTCGCCCTGGGACGATTGCCCGGCTGGATCGCCCAATGGAAAGAAGCTCGAGAAGATGATAATTTCAAGATTCAGAGACCGCGGCAGATATACGTCGGCCCGACGCTTTGTCATGTGGACGACTCTTTAAGATGAATAAAAGGCACCGCTGTTCAGTCATCCAAGTCAAAACAAGTCGTGTCACTGCTCGCAGGTCATAATTCGTAATCCGTGAAGCGGAATTCTTAATGCTTATGTGAGACTTCGTCTTTTTATAGCCACGAAAAACACCCGACTCCGCAAAGCCTAAGTCGCGGCATGCAAAAAGACACAAAAAATGGAGCGGCCGCGTCCTCGCGGCCATATAATGGAGAGCGAGCAGCTTGCCTGAGCCACACGAAGAGTGGTCAGGTCCCCGCGAGCCATAAAAGAGCCCTTTCCATTGCGAGAACACCTTAATGCCCGCGAGGACGCGGACGCTCCAGATGTATTGCCCGTAACCAAGTCTCACCCTCGGGGT
>PUNB01000252.1 GCA_003552565.1 Lentisphaerota bacterium | reverse complement strand
TTTGTGCTCACCTTGTCTCGCACCTTGTCTCGCACTTAGTCTGAAAAATGAGGAATCGACAGAAAACCAGACAAGGTGCGAGATCCGCCTGAGGCGGACAAGACAAAGTTTTATTTTTTTGTGCGTGTAGAGTCTGCAAACACCTTTTCGCATGGGGTCTCGCTAGCATCGGAATTAAGCATTTATAAGATAAAAAGAAAGGAAACATGATCATGAGTAAAGATAAAATAGCGGCTCAGATGTATACAGTTCGAGAACATACCTGCAGCGCCGAAGAATTGGCTGAGACCTTGAAGAAAATCAGCGATATCGGCTATACAGCCGTCCAGATGTCAGCAATTAAAGCTATGAAGGGCGACAATCCGGAGGTCAGTGCGAGCGAAGCTAAGAAAATGCTGGATGACAATGGATTACAATGTATCGCCACGCATCGCCCTTGGGATTCTTTGCTGGAAAATACGGAGTTGGAGATTGAATTTCATCAGCAACTGGGCTGCGATTTCGCCGCCATCGGCGGCATCCCCAAGGATGCTTACGGTGACACCGAAGAAGGTTATCGGCGCTTCCTGCAGGATGCCAGCCAGGTAATCTCGAAATTGAAGCAGGCTGGAATCAGGTTCGGGCATCATAACCACGCCCGGGAGTTTGTCCGGATTAAGGACGGCCGTTGGCTGGAGGAAATATTGATTGATGAAGGAGGTCCGGATCTGATGCTGGAGCTGGATCTCTACTGGGTGGAACACGCCGGGGTCAATTGCCTGAAGGTGTTGGAAAAGTCGCACGGACGGGTGCCGGTTATCCATTTGAAAGACAAAGAAGTGGTGGCCGAAGAGAAAGAGCCGGTAATGGCGCCTATTGGTGAAGGCAACATGGATTGGGATGAAATTATACCCGCCTGTGAGCAGGCTGGAGTTCGGTGGTACGCTGTCGAGCAGGATGTGTGCCGGCGGGATGCTTTCGACTGTTTGAAAGCAAGCTATGATTTCCTTCGCGGCAAAGGGCTGTAGAAAATTTTCACGCCTGATTGAGGGATAATCCGGCCAGATTAAAGAATTATACAAAAACAATAGGAGTTTACAAATTATGGAAAACATTCGAGTCGGAATTATCGGTATTGGGTCCATGGGCAGCAATCATGCCCGTAAGTTTGACCAGGGACAGGTGCCGGGAGCTGAATTGAAAGCGGTGTGCGACCACAATCCTGAGCGCCTGCAATGGGCCAAACAGGAATTACGTTCGGACGTGGAAGTATATGAGCAGGCCGACGCTCTTTTCGAAGCTGATTCAGTGGATGCTATTGTTATCGCCACCCCGCACTACGATCATCCGCCGCTGACCATGAAAGGCCTTGAGCGCGGACTGCATGTTATGTGCGAAAAGCCCGCCGGAGTGCATACCAAGGGAGTGCGGGAAATGAATAAGGCGGCGGAAAAAAGCGACAAAGTTTTTGCTCTGATGTTCAACCAGCGCCAGCGCCCCCTGCATCAGAAACTGAAAGACTTGGTCGAGTCCGGCGAGTTAGGATCTTTGATGCGCACCAATTGGATTATCACCACTTGGTTTCGCAGCCAGGCCTACTACGATTCCGGTGAATGGCGAGCGAGCTGGCGCGGAGAAGGCGGCGGAGTGCTGCTGAATCAATGCCCGCACAACCTTGATTTATTCCAGTGGATCTGCGGTATGCCGAAGCGCGTGCGAGCCTTCTGCTCCTTCGGCAAGTATCATGATATTGAGGTTGAAGACGATGTCACAGCCTATCTCGAATATCCCGACGGCGCCACCGGTGTGTTCATTACCTCGACGGCGGAAGTGCCTGGAACCAATCGCCTGGAATTGATCGGCGACCGCGGTAAAATCGTTATGGAGGACAATCAATTGACTTTCTGGCGCACCCGTCAGTCGGTGGCCGAGGCCACTCGAACGATCAAGAAAGGCATGGGCAAAGTGGAAACCTGGAAATGCGAGATTCCTGTAATAGGCAAAGGCGAAGAGCACCTGGGCGCCTTCAAAAACTGGATCAACGCCATTCAGAAAGGCGAAAAGCTAACCGCCAGAGGTGAAGAGGGTATCAACAGCCTGGAACTATCAAACGCCATGCTGCTTTCAGCCTGGGACAATGACTGGGTTGATATTCCTGTGGATGAAGAACGCTTCTACGAATTGCTGCAGGAAAAAATTAAAAATTCCCGTTACCAGAAAAAAACCGGCTCCGCCACACTTGATGTCGAGGGCACCTTTTGATTGAATGGGTAGCTTATGTGAGACTTCGTCTCGGTGATCGGTTATCAGTCATCCGAGTACCGTAATCATACACGTACTCGTACACTCAAATCTTCGGGGTCAAAAATAATGACGATTAGCGTGTACGAGTACGTGGAAAAGGAGCTTAGTCGGAAAACTATAGCGGGCGATCTGCCTCCGCTAAAGACTACGGCAAGGCATACAAGAGCGGTGTACGAGTCGATTCAATCGTAAACCGCTATCGTCAACCGCCAATTACGACGAACGAATAACCCGGTGTTTCATGCAAGCCCAGCCACCAACGCAATGCATCGGATACCCCGTAGAAGAAACAGGGAACACTAATAATGAATTTTGAATTCTGAATTCTGAATGTTGAGTTTCGGACAGACCAGACAGTTCCACTTCAAAATTCATCATTCAATATTCAACATT
>PUNB01000226.1 GCA_003552565.1 Lentisphaerota bacterium | reverse complement strand
CTCTCGCCGCTTTGGTATAGCAGCTTATGTGAAACACAATTTTGAATATTGAAACAAGCTACCCACTCAAGTTGAAAAGGAACCGTTCATCTCAACTAACTAATTGAGTGATTTTTTCTGGATCAACTTTTCTTTGACAGACAGGAGTACGAGTTTGTTCGTAGGCGTGAGAGCGTTCATTGAAGGTTTCTTTGTTCTGCTGATAAAATATACCAAGCGGCAGTCTATCGGTTTCCAAAGCTTTATCCATGGCAGCTTCCAGGGAGGATGGATCATGGTTTTCCAAGGTGTAGGTGTTTTCTTTGTACCATTTGGCCGTGTTCAGTTTATTGAAGGTCACGCAGGGGTGCAGTACATCAACCAGAGCGTAGCCTGGATAATTCAAAGCTTCCTGTATGACTTCGGTCGCCTGCTGGCGGAAATTGGAACAGACGCGCGCAACAAAGCCGGCGCCGAGAGCCAGGGCGGTGGCCAGCGGATTGAAGGGTTCCAGGGCGTAGCCGTGCAATTGCAGAGAAGTGCGCATGCCCTTCATGGTGGTAGGTGCTCCCTGGCCCTTGGTCAGGCCGTAAACCATGTTGTTATGCACAATGTTGACAATCGCCGGATTGCGGCGGACGGTGTGGATAAAATGGTTGCCGCCTTCGCCATAGGTGCAGCCGTCGCCGGATTCGGCAATCACTGTCAGCTCTGGATTACAGGCTTTAATGGCGGTGGCCACCGGCAGAGAGCGTCCATGCAGGCCGTTGAAGTAATGGCATTTTATATATTGAACCATTTTCGCGGCCTGGCCGATACCGGAGGAAATAACCAGCTTTTCCGGTTCGATACCGGCTTTTGCAAGGCTTTCCTGTAAGATCTTATGGATCGAAAAATTGCCGCATCCCGGACACCAGGCGCGATCGACTTCATAAGGCAGGGTGAATTTGTCACTGCTCATAGTTTTAATTCCTTTTGGTTATGTCCCTGATCTGATCCACAATATCCTCAACCGCGAAAGGCAGTCCGTTGTACTGCAGGATTTGTTCGTCAATGTGAATCATCAGTTTCTGTTTGAGCAGGGAACCGAATTGGCCGGTGAAATTGTTTTCCAAGTTTATGATTCGCTCAGCTTGCTGAAAATACTTAGCCGCTCTTTCGGGCACCGGGTAGAGTTGTGAAAAATGCAGGCAGGCGGTTTCTTGATCATTCAGTAGATCAATGGTTTCGCGCGCCGGGCAGTAATTGGAGCCCCAGCATACCAGCAGGTTTTTATAATCCTCCGAGCCGTACAACTCCAGGCCGTCTTGTTCTTTTGTCAGTTCCCGGCCTTTGCGCATGCGTTTTTCCACTTGAGATGAACGCACCTCAAACTCTTCGGTGATTTCACCGCGAACATCATGCTCATCACTGTCGACTCGGACAAAACCCCGGCCTTCTCCCGGAAGCGCGCGCGGCGAGACACCGGAGTCAGTTACCTGGTAACGCTGATAATCCGTATCACTGACTATGGTATATGATCGCGGCGGCTGCCGGTCATAATCGATCGGTCGTTCCAGCCAGTGGGAATCGAGCAGGAATTGATCTGTCAGGATAAACACCGGTATCTGATACTTATCCGCCAGATCAAAAGCTTTTCTGGTAATTTGAAAAGCTTGATGCACAGAGCCGGGAGCGAGAATCAGTCGCGGGAAATCGCCGTGTCCGGAGTACAGTGCCAGGTTCAGATCTCCCTGTTCTGTGCGAGTAGGCAGTCCAGTGCCTGGGCCGGGGCGCTGAGCCAGGTGGATTACACAGGGGGTTTCGGTGACTCCGGCCAGGCTGACTCCCTCCTGCATTAAGGCGAACCCGCCGCCGGAAGTGGTCACCATGCCCCGGGCGCCAGTGTACCAGGCGCCGAGAGCCATGTTGATGGCGCTGATTTCGTCTTCCGCCTGTTCCACCAGCAGGCCGAATTCGTCGGCCTTGCCCGCTAAATAAGTTAACACCCCGGTGGAGGGGGACATCGGATAGCTGGCGATGAAATTCATGCCGCCAGCCAAGGCTCCCGCTCCCACTGCTTCACTGCCGCTGAAAAGACGGGACTCCCGGGCGGCTTTGCTGGGACTCAAAGAATAACTCCAGGAATGTTCTTTTTTCAGGGAAGCTCCGAGATCGAAGCCGCTCTGGAAGGCTTGACAGTTTTCCTCAGGCTTTTTGTCTTGAAAAAAACTCGCGGTTGCATCCATGCCGATTTGCCGGTCTATTTCCAGAAGAGCACAGGCCATGCCGGCGAGGGCGACATTGAGAAAGAGCTTGCCGCCCGCCGCCTCGGTCATTTCCTTCTGGCTGATCTCAACCGCCGAACCCGTTTTTGGCGCTTCTTCAATTTGAGGATCATGAAAGATCAGAGTGGATTCAGCAATGCGATCCCGCAGTCTTTCCAGGCCGCCGGCTTGCAGGGAGAAAATTATCTCCGGATAGCGGATGAAACCGCCTTTAGGCTCTTCCGCGATTCGCAGAAGGGTGGTGTTCAGTCCGCCGCGGATGCGGGACATGATTTCCTTGCTGGAGAAAACATACAGGCCGTTTTCCCGCATAATCGAGTCCAGTAAACTTTCAATGGAGTTCAATCCTTGGCCGGCCTCTCCCGAGAACAATAGTGAGGTCTCTTTGGAATTGTTCATAAATAAATACCTTTTGGGAAATGTTTCTAGTTAGACCCCGT